>CAMPCG010000216.1 GCA_946644025.1 uncultured Prevotellaceae bacterium
GCAGGAGTCGGCTGCCGTCAGCACCCCCTGTGCTGCGGCCGTCCATGCTCACTACTATAGCCTCAGCGGCCGTCGCGTCGGCACCCATCCCGACACCTTGCCCCAGGGGCTCTACGTCGCCCAAGGTCGGAAAATCATGATTACGAAATAAATGGAAACAAAGCAAGAACGCATCATCTTCCTCGACTATCTTCGCGTGGTGGCCTGCTTCCTCGTCATGCTCGTCCACGCCAGTGAGAACTTCTACGGTGCCGACACCTCCGCCGGACTGGCCAGCAACATGTCAGAGCTGCTCAACGAGCAGAACCGCTTCTGGGTCAGCTTCTGGGACGGCGGCGTCTCGCGAACCGCCGTGCCGCTGTTCATGATTACGTCGGCCTTCCTGCTGGTGCCCACCAAGCTGTCGATGACGCAGTTCTACCGCCGCCGCTTCCTGCGCATCCTGCCGCCCTTCGTACTCTTCCTGCTGCTCTACACCTTCCTGCCGCTGCTCTGGGGCGGCATGACGTGGGAGCAATCCATGAACGACCTGCGCCTGCTACCCTTCAACTTCCCCTCGATGGCCGGCCACCTGTGGTTCATGTACCCCCTCATCTCGCTCTACCTCATCATTCCCGTCGTGTCGCCATGGCTCGAACGCGCCACGGCCCGCGAGGAGCGACTGTTCATCGGCCTCTTCACCTTCTCCACCCTCATTCCCTGGCTCCACCGCTTCGTCACACCCGAGCTCTGGGGCGAGTGCTTCTGGAATCAGTTCTCGGCATTCTGGTACGTCTCGGGCTATCTGGGCTACCTTGTGCTGGCCCATTACATCCGCGTGCACCTGCAGTGGAGCCGACGCCGACGCCTCACCATCGGCACCCTCGCCTTCCTCGTCGGCTCCGTCTTCACCGCTTGGTCCTTCTGGTGGAAAGGCGTGCCCGGCCAGCCCATCGAGACGCCGCTGCTGGAGTGGTCGTGGGAGTTCTGCACCCCCAACGTGCTGCTCGCCACCTTCGGGCTCTTCCTTCTCTTTACCTGCATTTCATCCACTCCTCAACCCTCAACACTCACCACCGTCGTCACCGCCGTGTCGAAGCGCACCTACGGCATGTACCTCATGCACATGTTCTTCCTCACGCCCATTGCCGGACTCCTCATCCAGGGCGACCCTGCCAGTCCGCTGCTGCCCGTCTGGCTCTGCATTCCCGTCATCGCCCTGCTCACCTACATCTGTTGCGTGCTCACCACGACGCTGCTATCCTGCCTGCCCGGTAGCAAGTACATCGTAGGGGCGTAAATAAACGATAATAAAGACCAGTGCCCACGCCAATGCCTACGGGTCAAGGGGGCTGACCCTTTTGACCCGTTAACAGCCCCTTTTTGCCTGTGCCAGCAAAAAAAAACGCAAAACGTTTGGCAGTTTGGAGAAATTGCAGTAACTTTGCACTCGCTTTTGAAGAGCACCACAATTTTGCCGCGATGGTGGAATGGTAGACACGAGGGACTTAAAATCCCTTGACCAGGAATGGTTGTGCGGGTTCGAGTCCCGCTCGCGGCACAACACGTCTATAATTATATTCATAACGTTATGCAGAAAAAACAAATTCTTTTGCTGTCGGCAGCGGGTGTGCTGCTGACTTCTTGTTCAAGCAAAATGGGCGCTCTGAAGAGCGACTATTTCACCGTTACACCCAACCCCCTGGAGACCTACGCCGGTGAGGTGCCCACCACCATCGACGGCATGTTCCCCGAAAAGTACATGAAGAAGAAGGCCGTGGTGACCGTCACCCCCGAGCTGCGCTTCAACGGACAGGCCGTGCAGGGCCAGAGCGCCACGTTCCAGGGCGAGAAGGTGCAGGGCAACGACCAGACCATCCCCTACAAGGTGGGCGGCCGCTACTCGATGAAGACCAACTTCAAGTATGTGCCCGAGATGGAGCAGAGCGACCTCTACCTGACCTTCGACGCCCGCAAGGGTAACAAGAAGGTGAACATCCCCGCCGTGAAGGTGGCTACGGGTGTCATCGCCACCAGCGAGCTCTACAAGCGCACACTGGCTTCGGCCCAGCCCGCCCTGGCACAGGACGGTTTCCAGCGCATCATCGCCAAGAAGCAGGAGGCCAACGTGAAGTTCCTCATCAACCAGGCCCAGCTGCGCAAGAGCGAGCTGCAGAACAACTCCGTGCAGGAGTTCGTGCGCCTGCTGAAGGAGATTGCCAACAACCAGGAGACGCTGGCCTTCGAGGGCATCGACGTGTCGGCTTACGCATCGCCCGATGGTGGCTATGACCTCAACGAGCGTCTGGCCGGCAAGCGTCAGGACGTGGCTGCCGACTACGTGAAGCAGCAGATGAAGAAGGCTGGTGCCAACACCAACGTCGACACGAAGTACACCGCTGAGGACTGGGAAGGATTCCAGGAGCTGGTGGCTGCCTCGAACATTCAGGACAAGGACGTCATCCTGCGCGTGCTCTCCATGTACAAGGACCCCGAGGAGCGCGAGGCTCAGATCAAGAACATCAGCGCCGGTTTCCGCGAGCTGGCCGACGGCATCCTGCCGCAGCTGCGCCGCGCCCGCATGACCATCAACTACGACCTCATTGGCCGCAGCGACGAGCAGATCCTGTCGCAGATCAAGGACGACGCCTCGAAGCTCAACGTCGAGGAGCTGCTCTATGCCGCCACGCTCTACAACAACGACGCCAACAGCGCCGAGGAGGCCTACAAGAAGGCCACCCAGCTGTTCCCCAACGATGCCCGCGGCTTCAACAACGTGGCCATGATGGAGTATGCCAAGGGTAACTATGGCGAGGCTCAGAACTGGCTGGAGAAGGCTACGAAGGTGGCCAACCTGCCCGAGGCCAACGCCAACCTGGGTCTGCTGGCCCTGCTCAACGGCGACGTGGCCAAGGCTGAGAACCTGATTGCCAAGGCTTCGACGGCCAACGGCATCGGCGAGGTGCTGGGCAACCTGCACCTGGCTCAGGGCAAGTATGCACAGGCCGTTCAGGACTTCGGTAAGGTGGCCTCGAACTCGGCTGCCCTCGCTCAGTTGCTGAACAAGGACTACAACGCTGCTGCCCAGACGCTGAAGCTGGTGAAGAATGCCGACGGCATGACCGACTATCTGAGCGCCATCGTCAGCGCCCGCACCGGCGACTACAACGCCGCTGCCCAGGCTCTGCGTCAGGCCATCACCAAGGATCCCTCGCTGGCTGAGTATGCCGCCAAGGACCTGGAGCTGCTGAATGTGTCGAAGTAAAAATTAAAAGATAAAAGAATTAAAAAATAAAAAGCGGGGCGGAGGCAAATGAGTACGTCGGTCTACGGTTTGACAGCTATCATCTTAGCTTGGCGACGCACTCATCTGCTTTCGCCCCGCTTTTTCCGTGGGATGCCGGCCGCGCCACTGTCCCGCTTTTTCCGTGGAATGCCGGCCGCGCCCCTGTCCCGCTTTTTATTTTTTTATTTTTTTATTTTTTCACTCTTCTCCTGCTCCTCTCCTAACGGCCGTTTCCGCGTGGAGGGGCGCTTCAAGAACCTGAATCAGGGCGAGTTCTACATCTACGACTTCGACGCGGGCATCAAGGACACCATCGGTGTGAAAGACGGCCGCTTCGTCTACGACATCCCCCTGCAGGACACCACCACCCTGACCCTGCTCTTCCCAAACTTCTCTGAGATGCCCATCTTCGCACGACCTGGGGCCACGGTGAAAATCAACGGCGACGTGTCGAACCTGCGCGAGACCGACATCAGCGGCACGAAGGAGAACGAGGCCATGACCGACTTCCGCCTACAGACCAAGGACATGATGCCCCCCGAGCAGCAGGAGGCCGCCATCGCGTTCATCAACGACAACCCGCAGTCGCCGCTGAGCAGCTACATGCTGCGGCGCTACGTGCTGCTGGCCACGCCACCCGACTACCAGCAGGCGCTGAGTCTCTGCAACACGATGGTCGACGCACAGCCTCAGAACATACGTCTCATACAGCTGCAGAAGCAGCTGGAAGGGCTGCAGAGCGCGACCGACGGCGGCAAGCTGCCCTCGTTCAGCACTCTCGACACGAAGGGGCGCAGCGTGGGCAACATGCAGCTGAAGAGCCCAGCCAACGTCATCTTAGCCTGGGCGTCGTGGAGCTTCGACTCGCAGAGCATGCAGCGACAGCTCAAGCAGCTGCAGCGGCAGAAGGCTGGCAAGCTGTCGATTGTCAGCATCTGCATGGACAGCAGTATCGACGAGAGCCGCCGCATTCTGGAGCGCGACAGCATCAACCACCCCATCATCTGCGACGGCCGCATGTGGCAGTCGCCCATCGTCAGCACCCTCGGCATCACCTGTGTGCCCGCCACCATCCTGGCCGACGCACAGGGCAACATCATTGCCCGCAATCTGAACTACACGGAGCTGAAAGAGAAAATCGAGACGCTGACGAAGTGAAGGGCGAAGGGAGGATAGTAAAAAGTACAAACAGACTAAGACTATGCGCCACGTAATAGGAATAGGCGAGACTGTTCTCGACATCATTTTCAAGGAAGACCAGCCGGTGGGTGCCGTGCCCGGCGGCTCTGTGTTCAACAGCATCATCTCGCTCGGACGTTCGGGCATCAGCTGCTCGTTCATCAGCGAGACGGGCAATGACCGCGTGGGGCAGCGCATCCTGGCTTTCCTGCGCGAGAACGGCGTCGATGCCTCATGCGTCTATGTCTATCCTGACTCCAAGTCGCCCATCTCGCTGGCGTTTCTCAACGACCACAACGATGCCGAATACCTCTTCTACAAGGACCACCCCCACGACCGCCTGGAGTTCACCTATCCCGACATCCAGCCCGACGACGTCGTCATGTTCGGCTCTTACTTTGCCGTCAACCCCGTCATCCGCCCGCAGGTCATGGCGTTTCTGGAGTATGCCCGCCAGCGCGGTGCCCTGCTCTACTACGACGTGAACTTCCGGGCGTCGCACCGCACCGAGGTGATGAAGTTGACGCCCAATATCCTGGAGAACCTTGAGATGGCTGACATTGTGCGTGGCTCGGTAGAGGACTTCGAGGTGATGTTCCGCATGACCGCCCCCGACCAGGTCTACCGCTCACAGATTGCCTTCTACACCAAGAAGTTCATCTGCACGCGCGGTGCACAGCCGCTGGTGCTGCGTGCTGAGAACAACTTCAAGAAAGAGTACCAGGTGGAAAGCACCGAGACGGTGAGCACCGTGGGCGCTGGCGACAACTTCAACGCCGGCCTGGTCTACGGCCTCATTGCCAACCACATCACCCGCCAGCAGATTGAGCAAGGCCTCAGCGAGGCTCAGTGGGACAGCATCGTCAGCTCGGCGCTACGCTTCTCGGCCAACGTCTGCCAGCGCA
>CAMPCG010000217.1 GCA_946644025.1 uncultured Prevotellaceae bacterium
ACGAAGTTGTTCCAGTTGCCAGCACCGGTGGTGTAGTTGGTGAAGCTGACCACCTTGGTTTCCATCGGTTCTACCTTAATGTTCTTGGTGTGGGCGCCCCACCAGCCTGTGCTGTTGTCCTCGGCACCGAGCACGAGCGGCGTGGGCACGACGACGGTCTGGGTGAAGGCCGACAGCTCGTTGACGACGCTGAACACTACCGTGGCAACGACGGGCTTCTCGCAGTTGGAACCCCTCGAGGTCTTGTTGTAGACGGCTATCAGCGTCTTGGTGCCCAGCGTTGTCAGGTCGGGCACCACCTGAATCTGAAGGTCGCCGAGCTCCAGGCTCTTCGACGAACCGCCCTCGAACTCTACGGTAGCAGCGACGTTGGCTATGAACTCGTCGTAGCTGGTGCCTAACAGCACCTCGCTGGGCACGCCCGTCAGCTTCAGCGCTGTGGGCTGGAAGTCTGCGTTCTCGTCGTACGGCTCAATGTTCGACGACAGGAAGTCGATGTAGGAACCCTCGACCACCAGGAAGCAGCGGATGTTGGTGTTGGTCTCGTCTCTGTTGAGGTTAGTCAGCGGCGCGGTCTGCGTGTAGGTCTTTCTGACTGTACCGTTGTCCATGGTGACAACCAGTCCGCCCTCAGAGCGGTCGACAGTCAGCACCACCGTGCCCCCCAGCTTGTCGACGCCCGGGTCGGTGTCGGTGCTGAAGGTGAGGGTGCTCTCCACCAGACTGCGGTCGATGTAGTCGCCCCACTCGGAGTTGCCGCTGGGCTGATTGTCGAAGCGGATGGCACCGTACTCCTTATAGCCTGCACCACCGCGCTCAGAGTCGGAGCAGATGATGAGTGCAAAGTTCTTATAGGTATTGGTGGCATTGCCGTCGATGTAGAGGTCGAAGATGGCTTCCCAGGTAGCTCCCTCGGGTATGACGTAATACCTGGAGAAGTCCTGCCACCAGCCAGACGAGAAGTCAGTCTTACCAATGGTGTACAGCGGTCCTTCATTGCCGCTGTTGGCATTCTTGATAGAGTCAATCTTGTCAGCGGCCCAACCGGGTTGGTTGACGCTATACATTTCGCTGCCCTCGCAGCCCGTCAGGGTGATCATGCCCAGGGCTACTGCGCAGAGCGAGCTTGCTAACTTATAGAATAGTTTCATAATTGTTTCTATTTTCAATGTTCAATAGTCATTGTTACTTACCAAGGCTCACTACGGGGTGTACCGTCCAACCTTTCTGAGAGAAATAGCCTGAGTTGCTGGTGCTATTGTTTGCAGAGTTACCCACGAGGTTGGGGTTGTCGTTCAGTGTACCGACGAAGATGGGCAGGAACTCGTGTCCCTGGATGTAGGTGTCGAACGAGCTCTTCAGTTCTGAGTCGATGCCTACCTGCGAGTAGCTCACAGGCTCCTTGATGCGCGTCTTGTCAGCCGAGCGGCGGAAGGTGCCGTGCTCCTTGAGCTGTGCCAGACGGTCGTTGTCGTAGAAGAATCCCCAGCGGATGAGGTCCAGTCCGCGACCCCACTCACATCCGAACTCCTTCGGACGCTCGACGTTGGCTATCTGCTCGAACAGCTTGTCGGCGGTGTCGAAGTCGGCGAGGTTGAGGTTAGCCAGTCTTGCACGGCTGCGCACCTGGTTGATCCAGTCGATGGCCTGCTGTGTAGGTCCGTTCACCTCGTTCTCACACTCGGCAGCGCGGAGCAGCACGTCGCTGTAGCGCATCAGTCGGAGGTTGATGCCGCAGTGCAGTCCTACGGTGATACCGTTGTACAGGCCGGTGCGCAGGTTGGTCCACTTGGCAATGGGCAGTCCGCCGTTGTTGTCGTTGGTGGCCACGGGCTCGGCTTCCTTCATCTTGGTCTGGAAGCACACGTTGCCCAGCGTCGTGCGGTCCTTTTCCCACTCCGGCTCGTAGGTGCCGATGGTCCAGTAGAGACGCGGGTCGAGCGAATTGTCGGTAGTCTTCTCAGCCTTGAACAGGTGGTAGAGCCAGGGGGCAGCCGAGAGGTCAGCCCAGCCGCTGAACTGTCCGGGGCCGAAGTTGCTCTCGATGGCGTGGCCCTGTGTGGCGTTGGCACTGGTGTTCACCGGCGTCCACTCGTCGTCTGTACCCTGTGAGCCGTAGTCGAGGTACTGCACCTCGAAGAGGCTCTCGTCGTTGTTCTCGTAGGCAGCACCCTCGCGGAAGTTGTCGCCGTAGTTGGCCATCAGCTTGTAGGTGCCGTACTGTCCGCCGATGATGGCTTTCAGCACGTCGAGGGCCTCGCTGTACTTGTGGCGCTGCATCAGCGTGCGGGCATAGAAACCGGCAGCAGCACCCGAGGTGGCACGGCCGTTGGCCCACTCGCCGCCCTCGTCACGCGTGGGCAGCAGCGTCATGGCCTCCTTGAAGTCGCTCTCCACCAGGTCCAGCACTCGGTCGTACTGTGCGAATCCGTTTGTCTCGCCTTCCTCGTGGTTGGGCACGTTCAGCGATGTCAGTGAAGAGTAGAGGTTGTAGTCGGTGATGATCAGCGGGTTCTGATAGTAGGCGGCCAGCGTGTAGTACGACAGTCCGCGCAGGAAGAGCGCCTGACCCTTGATGCGTTTCATCTTGTTGTTCAGCGTCTCGGTGTCGACATCCTCAAACTTGGAGGTGACGAAGTTGCACACCTTGATGGTGTAGTACCAGTCGCGCCACGACCACTGGCCTATCTCGTCGGTGAAGGGAGCGTCGAGGTCGTCGAAAGGCATGTACCATACCTGCGAGGAGTTCCACACTTCGTCGCCGCGCACGAGGTCGAGCGTATAGCCCACACGGGCGAAGGTGCCCTCCATGCGGATATGATTGTAGCATGCGATGATGCTCTCCTCCAGCTCGTCGGCCTGCGCACCGAAGATGTCGGTGGTCTGCTGGTTCGGGTTGGCGACATCCAACTTGCCCTCACACGCTGTCAGCGTGGCCATTCCCAGAAGGGCTGCGAGGGAAATATTATGTAGTTTCATATTTTTCGCGTTTTCTATTGTTTCTATTATTCTGTTTTACGGTAACGGCTTAGAACGAGAAGTTCAGACCGAACATGTAGCTGCGTGCACTGGGATAAGAGCAGTAGTTGTAGCCCGGTGTAAAGGTGCCGGGATAGTAGTCTACGTTGTAGCCCTTATACTTGGTGAAGGTGTGGAGGTTCTGTGCCGAGATGTAGATGCGTACACCGCTGACGTAGTTGCCAAACCACTTGTTGGGCAGGTTGCAGCCCAGCTCGATGTTGGCAATCTTCCAGTAGGCGGCGTTCTGAATCTTACGGTCGCTGAAGTAGTCGTTCCACAGAGCGCCCGGAGCCGTCTCGTAGGTGCGGGGCACGCTGGAGATGTAGGTCAGCCCGTCAGCCGACCAGCGGTTGGCGTCGAGGATGGCAACGTCCTTGTTGCCAGGTCCGTAGCACGAGTTCAGTGCGTTGTAGATGTGGTCGGCCACGTGGTAGCCTAATGCACCGAAGGTAGAGATTGACAGGTCGAACATCTTATACTCCAGGTGAGCGCTCAGACCGAAGTTGACCTTCGGCATACCGCTGCCCAGCACGACGCGGTCGGCAGCAGTAATCGTACCGTCGCCGTTGACGTCTTGGTAGTAGCAGTCGCCAATCTGTGCGTTCGGCTGGAAGTACTCGGCGCCCTTCGACTTGGCGTAGGCGTTGAGCTCGTCCATATCCATCTGCGTGCGGATGATACCTTTATATATATAGCCGTAGAACTGGCCCAGCTCCTGACCCTCGTAGGTCATGTAGTCGCCGTCGTTGCGGTAGCCCGTATCGTTGGCCAGCGACGTCACCTTGTTCTTGATGGTGCTCAGGTTGGCAGCCACCTGCCACTTCAGCGGGTGGTCGTTGTTACGATAGGTAGCCGAGAACTCGAAACCGGTGTTCTCCATCGTTGCGGCGTTCATGGTCACGGTGGTGTTCGACACACCGGCATTGGCCTGAACGGCAACTTGCGTCAGCAGGTCCTTCGACTTGTTCTTAAACCACTCGGCGGTGAACTCCAGTCGGTTGTTGAACATGGCCAGGTCGATACCGACGCTCGTGGTGGTCTTCTTCTCCCACGAAATCTCCGTATTGACGAAGGTCGACACGGCAGAGCCGGTGACGGCCTGGTTGCCGAACGAGTAGGTCATGTTGTTGCGGGCCATGGTGGCCTGATACTGGTAGTTACCGATGTTCTCGTTACCCAGCTCACCATATCCGGCGCGCACCTTGAACATGTTCACGATGTCGCGGCTTATGGGGAAGAACTTCTCCTTGTCGAAGCGCCAGCCAAGCGAAATGGAGGGGAAGGTGCCCCAGTGGCGACCTGACGACAGACGCGAGCTACCGTCGCGACGTACAACGGCCGACAGGAGGTACTTGCCGTCGTAGTCGTAGATGAGTCGACCGATGTACGAGGCCAGCACGTGCTTGTTCTCTTCAGACTTGGCGTCCTTGTCAGCAGCGTTCTCAATCTGCAGGAAGTAAGGCTCCGTGAAGTTGGTACCCCAGGCCGACAGGTTGTTGGTGTTCTCCTCCTCGTAGGTCATACCAACCACCAGGTTGAGGTGGTGCTTGCCAAACTGGCCGTCGTAGTTCAGCGTGTTCTCGACCAAGGCATCTGAGTAGGTGCGGCGAGCCTTCTCCAGGCGCTCGTTCTCCTTGAGCAGTGCCACACGCGGACCTTGAATCCAGGCGGGAATCCACGTCTTGTCGATGCAGTGCGTCTTGCTGTACGAGAGGTTCAGCTTGTAGCTCAGCTTGTGGTTCTTGCTTTCCACGCCCAGCATGCTGAGCAGGTCGACGTCGGCCGAACCGGTGAGCAGGATGCGGTCCACCAGCGTGTTGCGCTCCAGCAGGTTGTTGGTCAGCAGCGGGTTGGTGGCCGAGATGTCGCCGTGGATGGCGTTATAGCCCACACCGTAGCCATAGGCGTCGTAGTTCAGGTTCTGAGCCATCGGCACGATGTCGTCGAGCACCCATGTCGACTCGTCGTAAGCCTTGATGGTGGGCTGCATGGTCACGGTGCCGAGCAGCACGTTGGGCAGGTTGCCGTACAGACCCTGGATGTACTCGTTGTGGTTGGATATGGAGGTGTTGTCCTGGTCGGAGTGCGAGTAGACCACGCTGGTGCGGAACTTGATGAACTTCGTGTCCATCGTGTTGTTCAGACGGGCGGTGAAACGCTGGTAGTTAGGACCCTGACCCTCCAGCGTACCCTTCTGCTGGAAGTAGTCCAGACCGAGGTTGTAGGTGTTGTTGGCACCGCCACCGCTCAGGTTGACGTTGTGGTTCTGGCGGATACCGGTCTTGAATACCTCCTTGAACCAGTCGGTGTTGGTGTTGTCCTGGAAGT
>CAMPCG010000218.1 GCA_946644025.1 uncultured Prevotellaceae bacterium
GGGGGGGGGGGGGGGGTGGGGGGGGGGGGATTAGTATTTTTTCCTTTACTGGGCGGTGGCGGCCTCGCAGGCCGCACAATAAACGAAAGGAATGATGGCGTTCACTATAGGGGGTGGGGGGAGAGTGGTGAGGGTTAGGGCCCAGCCGCTGCTTTTTTGTTTTTACGATGGAAGCGTATGCCGGGCTTCACCTTCAGATGATGCATCTGGTCGGTGTCGGTGAAGGAGAAGTTGCACGCCAGGTCGACGAGCTTGCCCTGCTCCACGACGCGGCCGGTGGCCTCGGCCCCGTCGCTGTCGATGGTGGCCGAGAGATGATGCATGGACAGGAACTTGTAGTGGCACTCGCTCACCTGGGCCTCGACGTTGCCGATGGGCAGCTTGCCTCCCCTCACCCGCCTCATCTGTGCCGTGCGGGGCTTGGAGATGTCGAAGCGGAAGGCGGCACGGCAGGCAATGCGGCCCAGTTCCTTCATGTCCATGATGCGGCCCAGCTGCAGCGAGTCGGTGCTGGCCGTGCCGCTGAGGTACTTGTTGCGCTCATCGATGTCGAAGTGGAAGTCTATGTTGCCGTGGTCGGTGCGCAGGCGTCCGGCGAAGCTCTCCTTCTTGTATACCACGTCGAAGTGGCCGCGGTAGCCTATGCGGCCCACGGCGCGCTGCATCAGACGGTTCTGCACGGCGTCGGAATTGAGCATCGCCGCCGCCACCGCCAGCAAAACGACGATGACAGCGACGATGAAGCCCGTCACTTTCAGCAGTTTCATTCCTCCAGTAGTCTTCAATCTTCAAAGAATCCAAAGCCGCCAATGGCAGCGAGCATCCGCTCGACATAGTCCCACGAGGTGGGGCTCCAGGAGAAGCCCAGGCGGTAGAGCACCTGCGTGGTGTAGTCGTTGTCGCGCTCCACGTCGGTGGTCTTCTGCCCGTGGGCCATGTCCTGATAGGCCAGCAGCGAGGCCATCTGGCGGGCCTTGCGCGGGTCTTCCTTGGCTGCGTCCATGACTGCGGCAAAGTCTTCCTGCTCCACGAAGCGAATGCCGTCGGTCACGGTGGTGAGGCCCGTGAGCACGTCGCCGAGGAACTGGCTGTGGATGTTGTAGGGATGGAAGACGGTACACTCACCCGGCGTCGAGGCAAGCAGGACGATGGCGTGGGCCACCTCGTTGATGGGCGAGAACTCCACGCGCTTGTTGCGCATGGCGTAGGGACAGCAGCCTATCATGTTGTAGACCTTGATGCGGCCCATGAACGAGTTGGTGGAGAAGTTGGCCTGGAACTCGCCGTCGGTGCTGCGGGCGGCAAGGTTGCCCACGCGCATAATCTTAGCGCTGAGACCGCTGCGGGCCACGGCATCGAGAATGAGGCGCTCGGCCATGAACTTCGAGTAGATGTACTTGTTGCCCATGTACTGGCCCATGTAGAGGCGGCGCTCGGTGAACACCTCGCCCTTCGGCTCGCCGGTCCACAGGCCGCGGGTGCTGGCCGTGGAGACGTGGACGAGACGCGCACCCGTCTGGAGGCAGAAGTCGACGCAACGCTGTGCACCGCCGATGTTCACGTCCTCAATCTCCGTGCCCTCGCTGAAGTGCTTCACGATGGCGGCGCAGTTGAAGACCGTGCCGATGGATTTACTATCTTCGGAATTACCATTCACGACTTGCTGCACGTCAGATGTGGTAAAGGACGTGACATCGCCCAGGATGACGTGCAGGCGCTTTCCGAAGAGGGCCTTGAAGGAGTCGGCAAAGTAGTAGTAGAGCAGCGTGCGCAGCCGGCTCTCGGCCTTCTCCTGCGTCTTGCCGCGCACCATGCAGTAGATGTTCTCGGCGTCGCTGTCGATGAGTTCGCGCAGGATGTGTATGCCGAGGTAGCCCGTGGCGCCCGTCAGCAGGACGTTGCCAAGCTTCTGCCGCTCGCCCCGTCGGAAGGTGTCGAGGGTGTTGTGCTGCAGGAGGCCGTCGATGGCGCTGTAGTCGAAGGCGGCCACCTCGTCGGCGGGTGAGCTGCCGGACTCGGGACTGTCGGCATCGCCGGTGATGAGGCGGGCCAGCTGTCGCGGCGTGGGGTTGGCGAAGACGTCGCCGTAGGCCACGTGCAGTCCGGCCTTGTCGGCCTCGATAATGACGCGGGTGACGACGAGCGACGTGCCGCCCAGCTCGAAGAAGTTGTCGGTGGCTCCCACACGGTCCATCTGCAGGATGCCGGCAAAGATGTCGCAGAAGGTGCGCTCGGTGTCGTTGGCCGGTGCCACGTAGGCCGAGGTGACGGCCAGCTGCGGCTCGGGCAGGGCCTTCACGTCGGTCTTGCCGTTGGGCGTCATAGGCATCTCCTTCAGCTGGAGGTAGGCCGTGGGCACCATGTACTGCGTCAGGCTCTTCGATATCTCGGCCTTCAGGGCGTCGGGGGCAATCTCGCGGTCGGCGGTGTAGTAGGCACAGAGGTGCTCCTTGTCGTTCAGCTTGCGTATGAGTATGACCACCTTCTTCATGCCCGCCACCTTCAGCATCACGTTCTCTATCTCGCCCAGCTCTATGCGCAGTCCGCGCAGCTTGATTTGGTGGTCGGTGCGGCCGAGGATGACGACGTTGCCGTCGGGCAGCCACTTGGCGTAGTCGCCGCTCTTGTAGACGCGCTCGCCGTGATACCGAACGAAGCGTTCGCGGGTCATCTCGTCGAGGTTGTTGTAGCCCCGGGCCACGCCGCGGCCGCCAATGTAAAGCTCGCCGACGACACCGGCGGGCAGCTCGTTGCCGTCGCTGTCGACGATGAACTCCTTGACGTTCAGCTGCGGCTTGCCCACCGTCACCATGGCGGCATGGGTAAGCTCGGCATTGTTCGAGGCCACGGTAATCTCCGTCGGACCGTAGCAGTTGAAGATGCGGGCCTTGGTGACCTTGCGCATCTGCGAGAGCAGCTGGTCGGAGAACTTCTCGCCGCCGGCACGGCAGATGTCGACGTGGCTGATGGCCTGGCAGAAGTCGTCGCTGGTGAGCCATGTCTGCCAGCGCGACGGCGTGCCGGAGACCATGTTGACGTGCTGCTCGCTGATGAGCCGTGCCAGGTCGAGCGGGTTGTTGGCCTGCTCCTCGGTGGCGAGCACAAGCGTCTTGCCGTTGAAGTAGCCCATGCCGATGTCCTGCAGGGCGGCGTCGAACGAAATGGTCGTCACGCTCAGCAAGCGGCGGGCGTCGGTCAGCACGGCATTGGCAAAGACATTGGCGGGGTGGCCGTAGAGGTAGTTGCAGATGCCCTCATGGCGCAGCATCACGCCCTTGGGACGGCCTGTCGAGCCGCTGGTGTAGATGAGGTAGGCGAGGTCGTCGGGGGTTATCTGTGCTGCAACAGTGTTGCAGCTGAGCTGACAGGAGAGCAGCGACTCCACGTCGATGGCCTTGTCGGCAGGGACGGCAGAGAGGCGGTCGGCGGTGGTGATGATGTAGCGTGCCTCGCTGTCCTCCAGGATGAGCTTCACGCGGTCGGCGGGATACTCGGGGTCGCAGGGTATGTAGGCGGCCCCGGCCTTCAGCACGCCGAAGAGCGAGAGGATGAGACGGCTGGTGCGGGGCAGGAGCAGGGCCACGCGGTCGCCAGACTTCACGCCGCGCTGGCGCAGTCCGTTGGCAATGCGGTTGGTCTGCTCGTCCATCTCCTTATAGGTGAACTTGGCGTCGACGGCTACGAGGGCCTCGTGGTCGGGCTGAGTCTGGGCGAAGTGGCCGATACACTCGTGGAAGAACTTGAAGGGAGCCTCGCCCGTGGCCGTCTGCCGCAGGTGCGAGAGTTCCTCCTCCTGCGCCGGACTGACGATGGAGAGCCCTCTGATTTTACGGTCTATCGACTTACTGTTTACCATTTGTCTGGCCACGGCGACGATGCTCTCGGCCAGGGCACGGCCCAGACGGTCGGAGTAGAGCGAGTCGTCGTACTGCACGACGACGCCGCGGCTCTCTATCTTGATGTTAATCTTGAACTTCGGCACGTTCAGCTCCAACAGCTCCTGGCCTACCTTCTTGCCCTTGGCGTGATACTCTGAGAGCACGCCCACCTGGTAGGCGTAGGCGATGGCCGGACGGAAGCCGTAGTCGGCGGCGATGCGGGCGAAGGGATAGTCCTCGTGGCGCAGGGTCTGGTCGAAGGTCTCGCTGGTGGCGCGCAGGTAGTCGAGCACACTCACGTCGTCGACGCTGAGGCCCAGGGCGAGCGTATTGACAAACATGCCCACGGTGTCGGCAATGCGGAGGTTGCTGCGGCCGCTGCTCACGGTGCTGAGGTAGACCTCGCGGTTGTTGGTGTAGCGCGACACGACGTAGGCCGTTGCGGCGAGGAAGAGGGCGGCAGGCGTCAGCTCGTAGCTGCGGCAGAAGGCAGTGGCCTGGTCAAAGTCGGCAGGGCAGACGGCCTCGCCGATGAAGCCCTGGGCGTCATCCGTGTGGTGCAGGTCGGCGGGAATCTCGCTGGCACCCTCACAGGTCTGAAGCTTCTCGGCGAAGAACTGGCGGGCCTGGGCGAAGGACTCGCTCTCCTCGGCACGCTGCTGGTCGGCCACGAAGTCCAAGTAGGTGTAGTCCTCGTGCTCCACGGCCTCGCCGTCGAGCGCAGCGCACAGCTGGCGGATGAAGAGGTCGGCAGAGCCGCCGTCGAAAACCAGGTGATGCACGTCCATGAGCAGGTACACGCCGGTCTCGGTCTTCACAATCTCGAAGCGGTAGAGCGGAGCCTTCTGCAGGTTGAAGGGCTGCACGAAGTCGTTCTTATAGGTGGCCAGCTGGGCGTCGCTCATCGTGGTGACGGGCACCTCCACAGCCGTGCTTCCCTCCAGGGTCTGCACTATCACATTGTCCTTGGTGGTGAAGTGGACGCTCAGCTCGGGGTGAGCCTCCACCACGCGCCTGACGGCGTCGGCCAGCGTCTGGGCATCGGTGCCCTTGGGCCAAGTGAGCAGATAGGGAATGTTGTAGATGGTGGAGGTGGGGTTCTTCAGGCACTCGAAGTACACTCCCTGCTGGGTATATGACAAAGGAGCAGCCACCCCTTCGGCCCCCGAGGGGGCTACTATAGTTTTGCGGGGAGAGTCTATCGTGTCCCCCTCGGGGGCCTTCATCATCTCCTTCAGTATCTCGTTCTCTATGCTCTGCAGGGTAGCCGTCTTGACGAGCGACTTCGCGTCGAGGGCCACGCCGAAGCGTTTATTGACGAGCACGGCGAGCTTGATGGCCGAGATGCTGGTGAGTCCGGCATAGCCCAGGACGGTGGTGATTCCGAAGTCGGTGTTGTTCACGATGCCCGCTATGAGCTCGTGCAGCTGCTCTTCAAGCACGTTCAGCG
>CAMPCG010000219.1 GCA_946644025.1 uncultured Prevotellaceae bacterium
ACGTGTTCGACATCGAGGTTAATGAGAAGGACCCCGAGAAGTTCTGCGAGGCCGTGGAGCGCATCGCCCCCACCTTCGGCGGCATCAACCTGGAGGACATCAAGGCGCCGGAGTGCTTCTACATCGAGGAGCGGCTGAAGCGCACGCTCGACATTCCCGTGATGCACGACGACCAGCACGGCACGGCCATCATCTCGGCTGCCGGACTGAAGAACGCCCTGGAGGTCATCGGCAAGGACATTGCCCAGGTGCAGATTGTGGTGAACGGTGCGGGTGCGGCCGCCATCTCCTGCACGAAGCTCTACATGGCCCTCGGTGCGCGTAAGGAGAACATCGTGATGCTCGACTCTAAGGGCGTCATCTCCGTGGCCCGCGAGAACCTGAACGAGCAGAAGCGCTTCTTCGCCACCACCCGCCGCGACATTTGCACGCTGGAGGATGCCGTGAAGGGTGCCGACGTGTTCGTCGGCCTGTCGAAGGGCAACGTGCTCACGAAGGACATGGTGCGCTCGATGGGCCCCAACCCCGTCATCTTCGCCCTGGCCAACCCCGTGCCCGAAATCAGCTACGAGGACGCCATGGACGCCCGCCCCGACGTGCTCATGTCGACGGGCCGCACCGATTATCCCAACCAGATTAACAATGTCATCGGCTTTCCCTACATCTTCCGCGGCGCCCTCGACGTCCACGCCCGGGCCATCAACGAGGAGATGAAGCTGGCCGCCGTCCATGCCATTGCCAACCTGGCCAAGCAGCCCGTGCCCGACGTGGTGAACGATGTCTACAACGTGAACAACCTGAGGTTCGGACGCGACTATTTCATTCCGAAGCCCGTCGACCCGCGCCTCATCTCGGAGGTGAGTGCCGCCGTGGCCCGTGCCGCCATCGACAGCGGCGTGGCCCGCAAGGTCATCACCGACTGGGATGCCTATAAGAAAAGCCTTTCGCTGCTGCTCGGACAGGAGACGAAGCTCACTCAGAAACTCTACGACACGGCCCGCAAGCACCCGCAGCGCGTGGTCTTTGCCGAGGCCGTACACCCCACGATGCTGCGCGCCGCCGTGCAGGCCCGCTCTGAGGGCATCTGCCAGCCTGTGCTGCTGGGCAACGACGAGGTAATCATGAAGATGGCCAGCGAGCTGGACCTCTCGCTCGATGGCATCGACATTGTCAATCTGCGCCACCCCTCGGAGCGCGAGCGGCGCGAGCGCTATGCCCGCATACTGGCCGAGAAGCGCCAGCGCGACGGCTACACCTTCCAGGAGGCCAACGACAAGATGTTCGAGCGCAACTACTTCGGCATGATGATGGTGGAGACGGGCGAGGCCGATGCCTTCATCACCGGTCTGTACACGAAGTACTCTAACACCGTCAAGGTGGTGAAGGAGGTCATCGGCATACGTCCGGAGTTCAAGCATTTCGGCGCCATGCACATCATCAACTCTCCGCGCGGCACCATCTACGTGGCCGACACGCTGGTGAACGAGAACCCCGACACCGACACGCTCGTAGACATTGCCAAGCTGGCATCGACGGCTGTGCGCTTCTTCAACGAGAAGCCCGTCATCTCGATGATTTCCCACTCCAACTTCGGCTCGTCTAATAGCGACGGTGCGCTGAAGGTGCGCCGTGCCGTGGAGGAGATGCACCGCCTCTATCCCGACATGGCCATCGACGGCGAGTTGCAGATAGGCTTTGCGCTGGACCGCGAGCTGCGCGACCAGCAGTATCCCTTCAGCCGCCTCTTCGGCAAGGATGTGAACACGCTGGTGTTCCCCAACCTCACGTCGGCTCGCTCGTCGTACAAGATGCTGCAGATGCTGGGCGCCGACGCCGAAATCATCGGCCCCATCCAGATTGGCCTGAACAAGCCCATCCACTTCACCGACTTCGGCGCCTCTGTGCGCGACGTGGTGAACATCGTGGCCGTGGCCGCCATCGATGCCTACGTGGCCAAGCTGGTGCGAAGCCTCTGAGGGGCTTTTTGAGGGAGTGAAAGGGGAGTGGAGTGAAAGGGGAGTGAAAGGGGAGTGAAAGGGAAGTGAAAGGGGAGTGAAAGGGACGATAGTTCTTGCGCCACAATAACGGCAGAACTATTGTCCCTTTCACTCCCCTTTCACTCCCCCTTCACTTCCCTTTCACTCCCCTCCAATCACGCTTACAGATTCTTCTTCGGGTAAAGGGCGTCCCACCACGACGGGTCGTCCTTTAGCCATTTCTGGAACCAGGCCATCTGTGTGGCCAGCCACTTCTCTCGCTTCTTGTAGTCGAGGATGTGGTGGTTTTCTCCCTGCACCTCGACGAGAGCCACCTCTCGTCCCAGCAGCTTCAGGGCGGTGAACATCTGCAGGCTCTCTATGAGGGGCACGTTGGTGTCGGCGTTGCCGTGCAGGAGGAGCAGCGGCGTGTTTATCTTGTCGGCGTTGAAGAGCGGGCTCTGGTCTACGTATAGCTGGCGGTGGCTCCAGGGGTAGCTGTTGGCCATGGAGACCTCGCTGTAGTTGTAGCCCCAGTATCCCTCGCCCCAGTAGCTGGTGTGGTTGGCAATGCCGGCGTGGCTGACGGCGCAGGCGAAGATGTCGGTGACGGTCTGCAGGTATTGGGTCATGAATCCGCCGTAGGAGGCCCCCATGCAGCCAATCTTCTCGCGGTTGATGAAGGGGTGCTCGTCGCAGAGGCGCTTCACGCCCTCGATGATGTCGCCGGCGGGAGAACCGCCAGCCACGGGCGAGGCGGAGGCCGCGGCGCTGTGAGAGAGGCCGCCGGCGGTGTTCACGTGGCGCGAGGCCCACTCCTGGCCGAAACCGGTGGCGCCGCTGGGCTGAAGGATGTAGGCCACATAGCCCAGCGAGTTCCAGTATTGCGGGGCGTAGGGCGACTCGAAGTACCGCGATACGGGCGAGCACCCGCCGTAGTAGTAGACAATCAGGGGGTACTTCTTGGCAGGGTCGAAGTCCCTGGGCAGATAGAGGCGCCCGTAGACGGTGTCGCCCTGCGAGTTGGTGAAGTTCCAGTCCTGGCAGGTGCCCAGCAGGGCGTCGCCGAGGGCGGTCTTCCCGTCAAAAAGCTTATCGTTTATCACTTTTCTCTTATCACTCCTCAGGGTGTAGGCCGATGCCGGCTCCATGGTCTTATAGGAGAGGTAGGCCAGCACGGGTGCCTGCTCGGCCATGTCGAACCGGTAGGCGTAGTCTCCTTCGATGGGCAGCTGGCTGATGTCGCCCGTCAGCGGGTTCAGCCTGTATATGCGCACGTAGTCGCGGTCTTCGGCCGAGAAGTAGACCATGCCGTCGGCCGAAGACCATGCGGTGCTGTTGACCGACGGGTCGAAGTCGCGCGTGAGGGGCGTTACCTTCCGCGTTGCCATGTCGTAGATGAACAGCTCGTTCTCCGTCATGCTCGGTGTCACGTCGGGGGGTAGCTGGCATCCCACGCGGTCGAAGGCCTCGGGGTTTCCACGGAAGAGAATCTTGCTGCCGTCGGGGCCGAAGTCGGCACCGTCGACGAACTCCAGGGCGGTGAACAGCGTGTCGGTCTTCAGCGTCTGCTGGTCCATGACGTAGACGTCGGCCACGCTTGTGGGCCTTTTCGTCAGGCGCGAGTAGTAGGCGAAGACGAGCAGCCTCTGGCCGTCGCTGGTGATGTCGTGCAGGGCGACGTTGCGGTTGCCGAAGGTGATGCGCTGTGCGATGCCCGTCTTCACGTCGTAGCGCACGAGGTGTGTGCGCTTGCGCCAGTTGGGCTGCCGGTCGTCCATCTCGAGCACCTCGAAGACGTCGGCATCCTCCTTCGTGCCCTCCTCCTCCACATTAATTATAATATAGTCCTCCGTCGGGCTTACGGTGTAGCTGCCGTCGGGCAGTCCTGCTGCCCACCGCTGCCGCTCGCCGTTGAGGGGGTTCACCTTGTAGAGCACGCGCTGGCCCCGTTCGCGGGTCTCCTCTATGGCGGCCATGCTTCTGGGCATCCAGCGCAACTGGTGGGTGGGGCAGTTGATGAGCCGTCCGCTCTTCACCTCGCGTAGCTCGTAGCTCCACTGCGACGTGCCGTCGCGCTGCGTCGTCTGGTAGGACACGCAGACGCAGCTGCCGTCGGGCGAGAGGCTCACACCGCGCACGCGCCGGCCGTCGAAAAGGTCGTGGCCCATGTAGGGGTGCTGGGAGTTAAGAGTTATGAGTTTTGAGTTTTGAGTTAGGAGTTTTGAGTTAGGAGTTAGGAGTTTTGAGTTAGGAGTTGTGCGTTCGGAGTTAACTCCTAACTCTTCACTCTTAACTCCTAACTCCTCACTCCTAACTCCTCCTAACTCCTCACTCCTAACTCTTAACTCCTCACTCCTAACTACTCCTAACTCCTCGAAGGTCACGCTGATGCTGTCGGAGTCGCTGGGCTCGGCCAGGTACTTGATGGCGATGGTGTGGTGCTCGGGGGCCAGCTTCAGGTCGGGGCCCGTCTCCATGCCGTCCACGTAGAGCTTGTGGCTCTTGGGACCCTTCACGTTGAGCTTCGCCTTCAGGAACGACGTGTTGTTCACGTAGAACGAGAGCACGCCCACGCTACGGCTGTCGCGCAGGGCGGGCAGCGGTCCGGCGGTGCAGGTGGTCGTGGCCTGGGCGTCGTGGGGTAGGGCGGCGAGCAGCGACTGGGGGTCGAAGGCCTTACCCTTCACGTCGACCGTGTCGAAGGCCATGGGCGCAGCCACGGCGAAGGGACCGGCCAGGTTGAAGGCCGTCACCACGGTCTGTCGGGCGGTGCCGTCAGCCGGCTGAGCACTGGAACTCGTCGGAAGCCCCGCCAGTGCCAGCAGGGCGATAATAAGATGCTTCATAGTTTGAGTGTTTTTTGCGGTTTTATTGTGCAAAGGTACGAAATAATTCTGAACCCGCCATCCCCTTTTTGCCTTTTTTACAGGTTCTGCGAGAATTAGTGTGCATTATGCTATTCTAAGGAGTCTGGGAGTTTAGGAGTATATAAGTAATCGCTCAGAATTAATTACATATATTATTTATGAATAATTCGTGGTCATTCAAGAATTAGTGTGGATGTATTATTCTAAGGAGTCTGGGAGTTTAGGAGTGGCACTTCCTCGGCTCACGACCATTGGCACGAAGTGCCACTCCTAAACTCCTATACTCCTTAGAAATATTGAGGCATGTTCTATAAATTAAGGAAACAGGTCGCCGCTCACCCCTCCCCTTGGACAACCCTTTATACACATCTTAATATATATGTATAAACTGGTGGGTGTCCACAGCTCCCCCCTCCCCTTGGGGAAAGGTAGGCCGCCGCTCACCCCTCCCCTGAATTAAGGGTAAAGGTGGCCGCCGCT
>CAMPCG010000220.1 GCA_946644025.1 uncultured Prevotellaceae bacterium
CGCTATCAACTGGAGTCCCCGAAAGTGACGGGACGACGACAACAGAAGACTACCTGCCCGCAATGCGGACGACGGAAATGCTTCGTGCGCTACGTGGACACCCACAACGACTGCCGCTACGTGGCCGACGACGTGGGCAAATGCGACCACCAGCACTCCTGCGGCTACCACTACCGGCCCAGCGACTACTATCACGACCACCCCTGGGCCACCGACTTGCAAGCGCAGGACGCGACGGCGGCACCCGCTACGGCCAGACGCCCCTGGACACCACCGCCGCTGCCGCCCTTCCAGCCCCTACCCTACGACTACGTGACGCGCAGCCACTCCGCGCAGAGCACGTTCTGGCAGTGGCTGCAGAACGAGGCCGCACCGCGCCTTTCGGTCAGCACAGACGCCCTCGGCCGCCTCTTCGACGACTACCGGCTGGGGGCCACGCGCCAGGGCTACGTGATCTTCTGGCAGATAGACCGGCAGCAGCGGGTGCACGGCGGCCACATCATGCAGTACGGCCCCGACGGCCACCGCTGCGGCTATCAGGGCTGGACCCACGCCAGGCTCATGCGCCAGGGCCTGCTGCCGCCCGACTGGCAGCTGCACCAGTGCCTCTTCGGCGAGCACCTGCTGCCGCAGCGCCCCGACGCCCGCGTCTGCCTCGTAGAGAGCGAGAAGACGGCCCTGCTGATGGCCCTCGTGCGCCCGCAGGAGCTGTGGCTGGCCACCAGCGGCAGCGGCGGTCTCTCGCCCGAGCGGACGGAGGCGCTGCAGGGCCGCCGCGTCACCCTCTTCCCCGACAGCGGCTGCTACGCGAAGTGGCTGCGGCAGATGCAGCTCACGAAGGGCATCGACTACAACGTGAGCGAGCGCCTGGAGGCCTATCCGCCCAACACCGACCTGGCCGACCTGCTGCTCGCGCCGACGTAGCCGACGGCCGCCGGCCGAAGTGCCGCCCCGGCACCCTCGAAGCGGCACTTCGACCACCCTGAAGGGGCACTTCAACCACCTCGAAGTGCCCCTTCGGCAGGGCCGAAGTTCCCCCTCCAGGAGACCGGAAAATAGTTAGAAAAAAGTTGCCAAAACATTTGGTAATATCAAAGAAATTTTGTACCTTTGTAGAGGAATTAAGAAGTACTGATACAGAGCCGAATGCGACTGCAGCGCTGAAGCAAAGCTGAGGTACTGATGAAGACCACGTGAAATTAAAAAACTTTATTACAAACAATCTCAAAAAGAAAGGACACTATTATGGCACTTTACATGAAGAAGTATCAGAACAAGGTGCACGACTCGAAGATGTACGGCAAGTGGTACTGGAAGTCGCGCTCACTGAAGACCATCGGCACGCGCCAGATTGCTGCCGAGATCACGAAGAAGAACACCGTGACCACCCCCGACGTGATGGCCGTACTCTACTCGCTGGGCGAGATTCTCAACGAGAAGCTCACCTCGGGCTACTCGGTGAAGCTCGACGGCATCGGCACCTTCCGCACCACCGTCTGCTCGGCCCCTGCCGAGGAGAAGGACAAGCTCCTGGCCAACAGCGAGTATGTGAAGGCAGCCCGCGTGCGCTTCACCCCCGAGATGGAGCACGACATGGCCACGGGCGCCGTGCGCAACCGCATGCTGGCCGGCATCACCTTCGCCAACATCGACGACTACGCCTACGACCCCAAGTCGAAGCCTACGCCGCCGGAGCCCTGACCTGGGCGAAGGCCACACCGGCATGAGTGAATGAAAAAGACGACTCGAACGACAGAAACAGCTACTGCAACCCGCGAAAAAAGTTGCCAATGTCGTCCGAGTTGTCTTTTTTCCCCTCTTCCCTGCTGTAGTCTCAGAAAAAAGTAGTACCTTTGCAGCTATGAACGACTCAAAGATCATCAACGACCCGGTATTCGGGTTCATCAAGATACCCCGCGGCCTGCTCTACGACATCGTGAAGCACCCGCTCTTTCAGCGGCTGAACCGCATCAACCAGCTGGGGCTGGCCTCAGTAGTCTACCCCGGCGCGCGCCACACGCGCTTCCAGCACTCGCTGGGCGCCTTCCACCTGATGAGCGAGGCCATCCTCTCGCTGCAGCAGAAAGGCCAGTTCATCTTCGACTCCGAGGCCGAGGCCGTAGAGGCCGCCATCCTGATGCACGACATAGGCCACGGCCCGTTCTCGCACGTGCTCGAGAACACCCTCATCCACGGCATCAACCACGAGGACATCTCGCTGCTCATGATGGAGCAGATCAACCGCGACCTGGGCTCGCAGCTCAACCTGGCCATCTCGATCTTCAAGAACGAGTACCCGAAGCACTTCCTTCACCAGCTCATCTCGTCGCAGCTCGACATGGACCGGCTCGACTACCTGCGCCGCGACTCGTTCTTCACGGGCGTCACCGAGGGCAACATCGGGTCGGCGCGTATCATCAAGATGCTCAACGTGGTAGACGATTCGCTTGTAGTAGAGCAGAAAGGCATCTACTCGATCGAGAACTACCTCACCTCGCGCCGGCTGATGTACTGGCAGGTGTATCTGCACAAGACCGCCGTGGCCTACGAGAAGGTGCTGGTGAACATGCTGCGGCGCACGAAGGAACTGTCGCGCCAGGGCATCGACATCTTCGCCAGCCCGGCACTGAAGTACTTCATCACCCACGACGTAGACCGCCAGTGGTTCCTCGCCCACCCCGAGGCCCTGAGCTACTACGAGGAGCTCGACGACGCCGACATCTGGAGCGCCATGAAGGTGTGGCGCCATGCCGACGACAAGATACTCTCGACGCTGGCCACCGACATGCTCGACCGCCGCATCTTCCGCGTGGAGGTGCTCGAGGAGCCGCCCACCGACGAGCGCCTCGCCGAGCTGGCCGAGCAGATAGCCACCCGCATGAACATAGGCACTGACGACGCCCGCCACTACCTGATGAGCCTGAACACGATACAGAAAGACATGTACTCCGTCGACGACGACAGCATCGCCATTCTCTACAAAGACGGCACCATCAAGGACATCAGCGAGGCGTCGGAATTGCTAAATGTGCAGTTACTTTCTAAAAAAATACGAAAATATTACCTTTGTTATCAGCGTTTCTAAATATATTTTGTATCTTTGCACGGAATTAGTACACGGTACATACCTAAAATAGTACATAATGGAGTTTACAGCCAAACAAATCGCCGAGTTCATCGGCGGCAAGGTGGAGGGCAACGAACAAGCAGCCGTCAACACCTTTGCGAAGATAGAGGAAGGACAGCCGGGAGCCATCTCGTTCCTGTCGAACCCAAAATACACACACTATCTGTATGACACTAAATCGACCATAGTCCTCGTCAACGAGGACCTTGAGTTGGAGCAGCCTGTCAGCACAACCCTCATCCGCGTGAAGAACGCCTACGAGGCCGTGGCCCGCCTGCTGCAGCTCTACGAGTCGATGAAGCCCCGCAAGACGGGCATCGACCCCCTGGCCTTCGTCAGCCCCAAAGCCACCATCGGCAGCGACGTCTACATCGGCGCCTTCGCCTGCATCGGCGACGGAGCCGTCATCGGCGACGGCACCCAAGTCTATCCCCACGTGGTCATCGGCGACGGCGTGAAGATAGGCCAGCAGTGCCTGCTCTACCCCAACGTCACCATCTACCAGGGCTGTCAGCTGGGCAACAGCGTCACCATCCATGCCGGCTCGGTCATCGGCGCCGACGGCTTCGGCTTCGCACCCAACGTCGAGGGCTACGAGAAGATACCCCAGATAGGCATCGTGGTGATAGAAGACAACGTAGAGATAGGAGCCAACACCTGCATCGACCGCTCGACGATGGGCCAGACGATCATCCACCGCGGCGTGAAGCTCGACAACCTCATCCAGGTGGCCCACAACTGCGAGATAGGCGAGAACACCGTCATGTCGGCACAAGTAGGAGTGGCCGGCTCGACGAAGGTGGGCTCGTGGTGCATGTTCGGCGGACAGGTAGGCCTGGCCGGCCACATCACCGTGGGCGACCACGTGAACCTGGGCGCACAGTCGGGCGTGCCCAGCAGCCTCAAGGCCAACCAGACGCTCATCGGCACCCCGCCCATGGAGCCCACGCCCTACTTCAAGTCGCAGGCCATCTTCCGCCGCCTGCCCGACATGTACAAGGAACTGAGCGCCCTGCGCAAAGAAATAGAAGAACTTAAAAACAATACGAAATGAAACAGAAGACACTGAAAGGGAGTTTCTCGCTCTTCGGCAAAGGACTCCATACCGGACTGAACCTCACCGTGACGTTCAACCCCGCCCCTGAGAACACAGGCTACAAAATACAGCGCATCGACCTGGAGGGCATGCCCACCATCGACGCCGTGGCCGAGAACGTGGTCGACACCCAGCGCGGCACCGTACTGGGCAAGGGCGACGCCCGCGTGTCGACGGTAGAGCACGGTCTGTCGGCCCTCTATGCCCTGGGCGTAGACAACTGTCTCATTCAGGTCAACGGCCCCGAGTTCCCCATCCTCGACGGCTCTGCCATCAAATATGTAGAGAAGATACAGGAGATTGGCATCGAAGAGCAGAACGCCCCCAAGGACTGGTACGTCATCCGCAAGAAGATCGAGGTGAAGGACGAAGCCTCCGGCTCGTGCATCACCATCCTGCCCGACGAGGAGTTCTCGCTCACCACGATGTGCTCCTTCGAGTCGAAGTTCATCAACTCGCAGTTTGCCACCCTCGACGACATCCACACCTATGCCAGCGAGATAGCCCCCGCACGCACCTTCGTCTTCGTGCGCGACATTGAGCCCCTGCTCAAGGCCAACCTCATCAAGGGCGGCGACCTCGACAACGCCATCGTCATGTACGAGCGCCAGATCTCGCAGGAACAGCTCGACAAGCTGGCCGACATGATAGGCGTGGAGCACCGCGACGCCACCGAGCTGGGCTACATTCAGCACAAGCCGCTGGTGTGGGAGAACGAGTGCACCCGCCACAAGCTGCTCGACATCGTGGGCGACATGGCCCTCATAGGCCGCCCCATCAAGGGCCGCATCATTGCCACCCGCCCGGGACACACAATTAATAATAGGTTCGCGCGCGAGATACGCAAGGAAATACGCAAGCACGAAATACAGGCACCGGCCTACGACCCCAACGAGACACCCGTCATGGACGTGAACCGCATTCGCGAGCTGCTGCCTCACCGCTACCCCATGCAGCTCGTCGACAAGGTCATCGAGCTGGGCGCCACGAGCATCGTCGGCGTGAAGAACATCACCTCGAACGAGCCCTTCTTCCAGGGACACTTCCCCCAGGAGCC
>CAMPCG010000221.1 GCA_946644025.1 uncultured Prevotellaceae bacterium
CCGGCCAGGAAGTTCAGTCCGTCCAGGTTCTCCTCGTCGCTGGGGAAGAGCAGCTTGCGCTCGGGCTCCTCTATCGAGATAACGGTCTCGAAGATGGTGCGCTCGCCCTCCTGAATCCATTGGCCCATGCTGTGCAGGTCGGTGGTGAAGTCCACGCTGGCGGGGAAGATGCCCTTGTTGTCCTTGCCCTCGCTCTCGCCGTAGAGCTGTTTCCACCACTCCGACATGAAGTGCAGCTTGGGCTGGTAGTTCACCATGATTTCAATCTTCTTTCCCTTCTGGTAGAGGGCATTGCGCACGGCGGCATACTGTGCGGCGGGGTTCTCGGCGAAGGGCACGTCCTTGGCGCAGGCTTTCTCCATGTCCTGTGCGCCCTCTACGAGTGCTTTGATGTCAAATCCGGCGCAGGCGATGGGCAGCAGTCCCACGGGGGTGAGCACTGAGAATCGTCCGCCCACGTTGTCGGGTATGATGAACGAGGTGTATCCCTCCTTGTCGGCGCAGGTGCGTGCGGCTCCGCGCTTGGCGTCGGTCACTGCCACGATTACCTTTCGTGCCTCTTCCTTTCCGCGCTGTGCCTCGCACTGCTTCTTCAGCAGACGGAAGGTGAGGGCCGTCTCCGTCGTGGTGCCGCTCTTCGAGATGTTGATGACGCCGAAACTCTTGTCCTTCAGGTACTCGGTCATCTCCGAGAGGTAGTCCTCGCCGATGTTGTTGCCAGCGAAGAGGATGACGGGGTTGGCCCCCTCCAACCTCCCCCCGTTGGGGGCGGCTAAGAGCCAGCCGAAGCTGTTGCTCAGTGCCTCGATGACGGCGCGTGCGCCGAGGTAGCTTCCGCCGATGCCGGCTACGACGACCACCTCGCAGTTCTCGCGCAGGGTCTTGGCCGAGGCCTCAATCTGGCCGATGAACTCGGGGGTGATGCTGCTGGGCAGGTGGAGCCAGCCGAGAAAATCGTTGCCGGGGCAGGTGCCCTTCTCAAGGGACTCCTGTGCGGCTTTCACTTGTGGCTCAAGAGCGGCCACGGCACCCTCTGCAAGGAAGCAGGAGGCTTTAGAGATGTCTAAACAGATGTTTTTCATTTTAATAATGGGTTATTGAATGATGATTGGTCGGGGTTCGGGGGCGTTATCTCGATATGTCGTTATCTCGTTATCTCGTTATCTCGATATATCGATATATCGATATTTCGATATAACGACACTTCGATATAACGACACTTCGATAAAGCGACATTTCGACACTTCGATAAAGCGACATTTCGACATAATCTCTTCTACATATTCTTTGTGATTCCTATCATCACGGAGTGCTCGTAGAGATGTTGCTTCAGGTTGTTCACGCGCTGCTGCTGGTAGTCGCCCAGGTAGCCTATGCTCAGGGTGAGCTTGCGGCTGAAGGTGTAGAACAGAGCCAGCTGCTGGCGGAAGTTGGGGGCCGAGACGAACGTCGTGGGCACGATGTTGTGGTCGTAGTTGCCCAGCGAGAACATCTCGTAGTACGACTGTCCGTAGTTGGGGCTGAAGACCAGTCCTGCCAGCGGCAGGTCGGCCTGGTAGCGCAGCTGTGCCTTGTGGCGGAAGAGGCGGAAGGGCCAGGTGGCCTTCACCGACGGCATGACCTGCAGCCCCAGCCGCGCCTGCACGGGGTTGTTGCCGTTGCGTGTGTTGTAAATCACGCCCAGGCCAAGGTTTCCCAGTGCTCCTACGTGCAGCTGCACGGGCTGTTCGGTGCTGGTGATGCGGTAGTAGCATCCGCCGTAGAGCTTGTACATAGCCTCGAGCAGGGAGGAGTTGTCGGCGCGGTCGTCGGCCGTCGAGCCGTGTACCTGGTGCTGCCACTCGGTGCTCCACCGGCAGCTGTCCTTGTAGTGCTCGTTGGTGAAGAGCAGCGAGAGCCCCACGCCGCTGAACTTCTCCTGCGAGAGATAGGTGTCGAGTATGTGGGTCGTGCCGAACCCCACCTGATAGTGGGTCTGGGCGAGGGTGGGGTGGGGCAGGCCCCCCAGCACTACGGCGACGAGAAGGGTAATGAACGGTTTCATGTTGTGCGACTGCAAATTTACGGCTTTTTCCGTAAACAGCAAAGGAAAAGCGCGAAAATGTTTCGCCGCAGCCCTTTTTTCCCGATTTATTTTGCCATTACAGTGGCTTTTACTACCTTTGCAGCAAAAACGAGAATAACCCCAGAGGAAAAGTGGCACTTATCTCAGAGAAAAGTGGCACTTATCCCAGGGAAAAGTGGCACTTATCCCTGCAAGCAAATAGGAGACCCGTCTGTAAACAGTACGTCTCGTCTGAGGTTATCCACGCTAATTCTTTTAGAATCCAGTAAATCAACAAAATCGTAAATCCCATGACTCCTATTCAGAAAGACATTGTCGACGGCCTCATTGCCGGCCTCGGCATCAAGGACTTTTCCAAGGCCACCATCCGCGAGGTGAAGCAGGTCGCCGCCCGTGCCGAGCAGCAGAGCGGCGTAGAGTTTATCAAGATGGAGATGGGCATCCCCGGCCTGCCCGCCGCCAAGGTGGGTGTCGACGCCCAGGTGAAGGCCCTTCAGGACGGCATCGCCCACTCCTATCCCGACATCCAGGGTCTGCCCGAGCTAAAGCAACAGGCCTCGCGTTTCGTCAAGGCCTTCATCGGCGTAGACATCGCCGCCGAGGCCTGCGTGCCTGTCTGCGGCAGTATGCAGGGCACCTTCGCCTCGTTCCTCACCTGCTCGCAGGCCACGAAGGGCCGCGACACCGTGCTCTTCATCGACCCCGGCTTCCCCGTGCAGAAGATGCAGCTGCAGGTGCTCGGACTGAGCTACGAGACTTTCGACGTCTACGACTACCGCGGCCCCAAGCTCGGCCCCAAGCTCGAGAGCTACCTTGAGAAGGGCAACATCTGCGCCATTGTCTACAGCAACCCCAACAACCCCTCGTGGGTGTGCCTCACCGAGCAGGAGCTGGAGCAGATAGGACGTCTGGCCACACAGTACGACGCCGTCGTGATGGAGGACCTGGCCTACTTCGCCATGGACTTCCGCCAGGACCTCGGCGTGCCCTTCCAGCCGCCCTATCAGCCCACCGTGGCGCGCTATACCGACAACTACCTGCTGCTCATCTCCGGCTCCAAGGCCTTCAGCTATGCCGGCGAGCGCATTGGCGTGGTGTGCATCGGCGACCGTCTCTTCCACCGCCACTACCCCGACCTGGCCCAGCGTTACCAGGGGCTGCCCTTCGGCCTGGTCTTCTCCACGCGCATGCTCTACGCCCTCTCCTCGGGCACCAGCCACTCCGCCCAGTACGCCATGGCCGCCATGCTGCGTGCCGCCGCCGACGGCCAGTATGACTTCCGCTCAGAGGTGAAGGTCTACGGCGACCGCGCCCACCGGCTGAAGGAAATATTCTGCCGCCATAACTTCTACATCGTCTACGACCGCGACCTCGACCAGCCCGTCGCCGACGGATTCTACTTCACTATCGGCTACCCCGGCATGACCAGCGGACAGCTGGCCCACGAGCTGATGTACTACGGTGTGTCGGCCATTTCGCTTATCACCACCGGTAGCCATCAGGAGGGCCTGCGCGTCTGCACCTCGTTCATCGAAGACCACCAGTACGAACAGCTGGAGCAGCGCATGGCGCTCTTCGCCCAGAACAACCCCGTAAATCGCTAAGTTGTCAAGAAAATGATGGTTTAAGGCACCCGCCTGACCTGCCCTTTAGCTCTGAAACCTGCGCAAAACGACTGTTCCGCGCAGGTTTCGTTCTATTGGAGGGTCAAATCGTTGAGTTGAGGAGGAACTGATACTTAATTTTTATGTTAATTATTTGGCGGTTCGGGTAAAAGGTTGTACCTTTGCACCAGATAGCTTATAAGTTAAGTTCTCTATGAAGCAAGAATACAGTATAGAGCTTTTGGAAGAATACGAAAGGGTCAATTTTTACAGCATCAGAATGAAGGATGCAGAGTTGACCGAACTGGAGGCTTTTTTTGAAAAGTTTCCGGCTGGCTGTGAGTATGACGATGATATAGATGTGATTATTTCTTGGCTTGACCAGATTGCAGAGCGTGGTGCACTGGAACGCTATTTCCGTCCTGAAGGCAAATATGGCGACGGGGTCGGCGTAATTCCTGTTGATGTAGGCAACAAAGTACGACTTTATTGTCTACGCCTATCGGATAAGATTCTCGTTTTTGGCAATGGCGGAGTCAAGGATGCAAAAAGTTGGGAAGATAGTGAAACGTTGGCTCCCTATGTAAAAACACTGATGGATACAAGTAGGTTTATCTCGTCAAGAATAAACGACGGAACCTTGGTTCTTGTAGATAAGGAGATAATAGGTAACTTAAATTTTACGAGATATGAGGAGAAGTAGGATTTTGGAAGAGAGACGCCAGCGAGTGAACCCTGAAACTCGCGAGTCTGTTGCAATGTCTTTCCGCATTGTAGATAGGATTTGTGACATTTTAGACGAGAAAGGAATGAAACAGAAGGACTTAGCGACTTTGTTGGGAAAGAGTGAGGCTGAAATCAGTAAGTGGATGAGGGGCACGCACAACTTCACGATAGATACTCTCGTGACTATAGAGAAGGCGCTTAATGCTCCTATCCTGGACGTGTATCATCATCCTGCAGAGCAGATGGAAATGGTCTGAGTGCATGGTGACGTAAAGTAAAAAAAACATAAATTAGCCGAGGCATGTAGGCGCGTATGGATTATTTGTAGTAATTTTGCATCGTTTAATCAATATTTTAATCATTAAACTTATGACAATCAACGAATTTAACTTTGCCGGCAAGAAGGCAATCGTGCGCGTAGACTTCAACGTGCCCCTCGACGAGAATGGTAAGATAACTGACGACACCCGCATCCGCGGTGCACTGCCCACGCTGAAGAAGATTTTGGCTGACGGCGGCGCCGTCATCATCATGAGCCACATGGGCAAGCCCAAGGGCAAGGTGAACCCCAAGATGTCGCTGGGCCAGATTCGTGAGGCTGTGGAGAAGGCACTCGGCGTGCCCGTGAGCTTTGCTCCCGACTGCGCCAAGGCTGCCGACGCTGCCAAGGCCCTGAAGATGGGCGAGGCCCTGCTGCTCGAGAACCTGCGCTACTATCCTGAGGAAGAGGGCAAGCCCGTGGGCGTTGAGAAGGGTACTCCCGAATACGACGAGGCCAAGAAGGCTATGAAGGCATCGCAGAAGGAGTTTGCCAAGACGCTGGCTTCTTATGCCGACTGCTACGTGATGGATGCCTTCGGCACCGCTCACCGCAAGCACGCCT
>CAMPCG010000222.1 GCA_946644025.1 uncultured Prevotellaceae bacterium
CCCCTCCACGTGAGGCCCCCCCCCCGCCCCCGCCGCGGCCACCACTCCCTCCCCGTCAGGGGAGGGTCCCCGCAGCCCCCCTCCCCCGCCACCACCTCTAACTTTAATAAAAATGAAAAGACTCATCATCCTCACCGCCCTGGCCGCCCTGGCAGTACTGCCGGGCCGCTCACAGACCGTGTCAGCAGGAGGAAATCAGCAATCCCCCTCGTTCGACGAAGTGCTAACCTCGCGCCGCAGCATCCGCAGCTACGACGCCACGAAGAAAATCTCCGAGCAGGAGGTGCGCCAGCTGCTCGAGGCCGTCCAGGAGGCCCCCTCGTGGGCCAACCAGCAGCCCACGAAGTACTACGTGGCCATCTCGCCCGAGAAGCTCGCCGCCGTGCAAGACCTCGTGGGCGGCAACAAACCGCGCATACAGAACGCGCCAGTGCTCATCGTCTCTACCTTCGAGAAGAGCAAGAGCGGATTCTTCCAGGGCCGCCCCTCCAACGACGCCGGCGAGCTGTGGGGAGCCTACGACAACGGGGTCTCCAACTGCTACCTCATCCTGCAGGCACGGGCCATGGGCTTCGACACGCTCATCATGGGTATGCGCGATGCCGACAAGCTGCGCACGCTCTTCAACATACCCGACAACGAGCAGGTCATGGCCGTCATAGCCCTGGGCTACCGAGCCGCCGAGCCCGTACAGCCGCGCCACCGTCCCTTCGACGACGTGATGAAGTTCTTCTAACTCCTAACTCTTAACTCCTAACTCTTAACTCCTAACTCCTAACTCCTAACTCCATGAAGAGACTGGCTATCATCAGCCTCATGGCCATTGCCTACCTGGCTCACTCCAGGCTGAGCGCACAGATACGACGCAACCAGGTGGGAATGTACCCACAGCAGGAGAAGGTCGTCGTCGTGGAGGGTGAAGACCCTTCAGGGAAGATTCGGCTGACGACCCCCGGCGGCAAGACCGTGAAGCCGAAGGCGAAGATAAGGAAAGCCGTGTCGCCGCTGTCGCAGAAGACGCGCTATGTGGCAGACCTCGGCCCGCTCACCGACACGGGGCGCTACCGCCTGAGCGTGGGCAGCGACACGTGTACGCTCGTCGTCGACAACCGTCCCTTCCGCGACCTCGCCAAAGCGTCACTACGCATGTTCTACCTCGTCCGGTCGGGCGTGCCCATCAGGCAGGGAGGCGTCTACAGCCGCCGCACGGGACACCCCGACACACGCGTGCTGGTACACAACTCGGCCGCCTCGGCACTGAGACCTGCCGGGACGGTCATCAGCTCGCCCTACGGATGGTACGACGCCGGCGACTATAATAAATATGTGGTGAACTCGGCCTTCAGCATCGGCCTGATGTTTGCGGCCTACGAGCAGTTGCCCGACTACTTCGCCAAGCTAAAGACCGACATACCCGAAAGCGCCAACGCCACACCCGACCTGCTCGACGAGATGATGTTCAACCTGCGCTGGCTGACGACCATGCAGGACCCCTTCGACGGCGGTGTCTACCACAAGGTGACCACGCCCGAGTTCGAGAGTTTCATCCTTCCCTCCGACTGCCGGCAGCCGCGCTACGTCGTGGCCAAAAGCGTGACGGCCACGCTCGACTTCGCCGCCGTCATGGCCGATGCCGCCCGACTCTTCGAGCCCTGCCAGAAGGACTATCCCGGATTCTCGGCCCAGGCTGCCGCCATGGCCGAGCGGGCCTACCAGTGGGCCAAGGAGCACCCCACGGCCTTCTACCGCCAGCACCAGCTGAAAGACCCCGCCGTGACCACCGGCACCTACGGCGACATGAACGCCGGCGACGAGTTCTTCTGGGCCGCCTCGGCACTCTACCGCCTGACGGGCAAGCAGACCTACCTGGACGACGCAAGGCAATATCAGCCCAAGCGCTTCACCACCCCGTCGTGGGGCAACGTGGCGGCACTCGGGGCCTTTGAGTGGCTAAGTTCCAACGATTCAGACCTTGGCCAGACGATGTTGCAGCAGCTCATGGACTACTGCGAAGACCGCGTGAAGGACGTGGAGACATCGTCGTTCCAGTCGCCCTACGGCAACAGCCCGCGCGACTTCGGATGGGGATGTCTGGCCGAGAAATGCTGCTGCCAGGCACTGGCCATGCTCTATGCCGACAAGATGACGGGCACGGAGAAATACCGCCACTACGCGCTGCAGAACGCCGACTACCTGCTGGGACGCAACGCCACGGGCTACTGCTATGTCACCGGATTTGGAGACCGCAGCCCCCAGCACCCCCACCACCGCATCTCGGCGGCAGACAACGTCGAAGCACCCTTCCCGGGAATGTTGGTGGGCGGCCCCAACCCGGGGCAGCAGGACAAGGAGAAGATGCGCCACGCCGTCTACCCCTCAAACGTCCCCGACGAGTCCTACATCGACGACACGGAGAGCTACGCCTCCAACGAGATTGCCATCAACTGGAACGCATCGCTCGTGGCCTTCATCGGCTGGCTCGACGCGCTGGCCCCTCAGCCCCCCACGACCATCCGCAGCGGCGAGCTGTGGCCCGACGACAAGGGGGAGCACATCAACGCACACGGCGGAGGCGTGCTGAAACACGGCGACACCTACTACTGGTTTGGCGAGCACAAGAGCGAGCGCACAAGCAGCGCCCTCGTCGGAGTGACCTGCTACGCCTCCGAGGACCTGGTGAACTGGCGCAACATGGGCGTGGCCCTGGCCGTGAGCAACGAGCGCGGCCACGACCTTGAGCGCGGCTGTATCATCGAGCGGCCGAAGGTCATATACAACAGCACGACGAAGCAGTTCTGCCTGTGGTTCCACCTCGAGCTGAAGGGCCAGGGCTACAATGCCGCCCGCTACGGCGTGGCCGTGGCCGACAAGCCCGAGGGCCCCTACAAGTACCTCTACTCGCAGCGCGCCGACGCCGGGAAATGGCCCGTGGAGTTCGATGCCGACGCAGTGGCCATAGCCGACACGCTCGACGCCGCCAACTACAATGACTGGACGCCGGCATGGCTCAAGGCCGTAGACCAGGGGCTGCTCGTGAAGCGCGACTTCGACGGCGGACAGATGTCGCGCGACATGACACTCTTCGTCGACGACGACGGAAAGGCCTACCACATCTTCTCCTCGGAGGAGAACCTGACGCTGCACATTGCCGAACTGACCGACGACTCCCTGCACCACCCCGGCCGATACACCCGCGTGGCACCCACCGGACACAACGAGGCACCCGCCATCTTCAAGCACGACGGCACCTACTGGATGATTACCAGCGGCTGCACCGGATGGGACCCCAACGAGGCCCGAATGTTCTCGGCCAAAAGCATCTGGGGACCGTGGACGCAGCATCCCAACCCCTGCCGCGGCCCGAAAGCGGAGCTCACCTTCGGAGGGCAGTCGACGTTTATCCTGCCCGTCGGCGGACGCTACATCTTCATGGCCGACATCTGGCGCCCCCGCCACCCCATCGACGCCCGCTACATCTGGCTTCCCATCGAGTTTGAAGACGGGAAGCCCGTCGTGCGCTGGCAAGACGAATGGGCCTTTTAGATTCTGCTGCACCACCCGCTTCGACCAGGGCGTGCGCCGCAGTGTGGCCCATCTCTTAAGCCACCCAGAGCTGCAAATAGAAGACCCGGCCTTCAATGCCTGGTGCGACCGGGTGATAGAAGCACAAGAACAAGCAAAACACCACGTGATATGAAACGAACCTTTCTTCTCTTCTTACTCATCGCCTTCCTGCTGCCCAACGCCGTGGGGCAGCGCTACCACGTAGGCGTATGTGACTGGATGGTGCTGAAGCGCCAGAAACTGGGCGTGTTCCAGCTGGCCCGCGAGCTGGGTGCCGACGGCGTAGAGCTGGACATGGGCGGGCTGGGAAAGCGCGAACTGTTCGACAACAAGCTGCGCGACGCCTCCGAGGCCCGTCACTTCAAGGGCGTGGCCGACTCGCTCGGCGTCGCCGTCGGGGCGATGGCTATGAGCGGATTCTTTGCCCAGGACCTCACGCAGCGCGACAACTACATGGCGCTGGCCGCCGACTGCTTCGACACGATGGACCGCATGGGCAGCGGCCCCGTGGCCTTCCTGCCCTTAGGGGGCTGCGGAAACGACTGGACCGCCGACAAGGCGAAGCGCGCCGAGGTGGTGCGCCGGCTGCACGACATCGGCGAGGAGGCCCGCCGCCGCGGCAAGCGCGTGGGCATAGAGACACCGCTCAACGCGAAGGGCAACCTGCGCCTGCTGCGGGAGATAAAGAGCGAGGGCATCGGCATCTTCTACAAGTGGCAGACCATCGTGGAGAACGGATGGGACATCGTCGGCGACATGAAGACGCTGGGGGCGCGCAACATCTGCGCCATCCACGCCTCGAACAGCGACGGCCACTGGCTGCGCAACGACACCACCATCGACGTACCCGCCATCAGGCGCGCCCTCGACGACATGGGCTGGGAGGGCTGGCTCTTCGTGGAGCGCAGCCGCGACACCTCGATGGTGAGAAACGTGCGGATGAACTACGGCGCTAACGTGCACTACCTCAAGGAGGCGTTCTCACTGCCCTACCCCACCGAGGTGGCCCTCGACAGCGCCGGACGCGACCCGCAGTACGTGCAGACCATCATCGGACGCTCGCAGAAAGCCACCGACGAGCTGGGTATCACCTGGACGCCCGCAGGCCGCAACGTGCTACACATCGTCTGCAACCGATACTTCCAGCTGAACGACATCTACGCCGAGCGCGACTCGCTCATTGCAATCAGCTCTGCTCCCCACGAAGGGGAGGGGTCGGGGGCTCTAAATCGGCAATCCATAGAGGCCCTGGCCGACTCCAAGCTCTACCGCTCGCACTTCGCCTTCGACGCCAACCTGTCGAAATATCTCTCGCCGGAACAGATAGAGCGGGTGAAGGACGTGATGACCTACAACGTGGTGCGGGTGACCTACGACGCGCAGCTCGACATGATTCCCACCCTCAAGGAAGAGGAGAAACAGCAAATACTCCTCTGGCTGAAAGAGGCGCGCGAGCTGGCCATCGACGCCGAGAGCTCGAAGAAGAAGCACGAGGTGTTCGGCCGCTACAAGGGCCGCATCAACAACTACCTCTCGCGCCGCGGCTACGACCTGGTGAAGGAGCGCGAAGCCTGGTACGAAAGGCTAAAAAAGAAGTGAAGGGGAGTGAAAGAGGAGTGAAAGAGGAGTGAAGGGGGAGTGAAAGGGGAGTGAAGGGGACGATAGTTTCTGCCTTTAGGTATGTTCTATAAATTAAGGAGACAGGCCGC
>CAMPCG010000223.1 GCA_946644025.1 uncultured Prevotellaceae bacterium
GCTCTCCCTGCGCTACCGCTTCAACGTCACCCCGTCGAAGTACAAGGGCACCGGCGCCGGTAATGCCGAGAAGAACCGCCTCTGATGTCATGGCGAGGTGTCCCTGCGGCAGAACTTCTTTACCTGCTTCATCATTTCAAGGAAAGGAAATAGCCGCGGGACACCCCTTTTTGCTTGTTTACTATCTGCGGATTCTGCTGTTTGCAGTTAAAGGCCGTCCGCCGCTCACCCCGCCCCTGCCCTTGGAGGGGCAACTGTTTATACACATTTTGAATGTATGTATATACTGGTGGGTGTCCGCCGCTTCCCCCTCCTCTTGGGAAAAGGTAGGCCGCCGCTCACCCCTCCCCTCGACTACCCTTTATACATATATATTAAGATGTGTATAAAGGGAAGTTGGAGGGGAGGGGTGAGCGGCGGACAGCATTTCGGCGTTTCTACACACCGTTTCGGTGCTTCTACACACTGTTTCGGTGCTTCTACAAACCGCTTCGGTGATTCTACACACCGTTTTGGCGCTTTTGCATACCGTTTCGGCGTTTCTACAAGCCTTGTCGGTATTTCTTCAAACCAAGGCAGTGTTTGTACAAACCAAGGCAGTGTTTGTATAAACGCTGTCAGCGTTTGTACAAACACTGCCTTGGTTTATAGATTGCAACCGTTCTTTCCCCATTCAATATACGGGCAAAGACAACTTTTCAACGACTCTCCCTCATCATCAGAACGGCTGGGGCCGAAGGGAATATGGCTTGTCTGATTTCCAATGAAGTATGGTTCATTGGGGAAAAAAGTCTTCGGTTTATTTGCCAGTATGGGATTATTGTATTATCTTTGTGCCCGCTCTTCCGGGCAATGAATAAACTAAACTGTCTTAATTAACTACAGAATTATGAGAACATTCCGACAACTATCCCTTTTGCTGTGCCTTCTGCTGGCCCCGCAGTGCGTCAAGGCTCAGAAGCTTGTATTCCATGAGTGCGGCGGTGTGGCGACGTCCATCACGCTCCCTGCCGACCTGCACATTTCTGCCGGTGGCGACGTGGTGACGTTCAGCAGCGGCTCGACGAGCGTGGACATCCCGCTGGGTTCTGCGCTGGCCGTGACGTTTAGCGGCAAGAAGGGCGACGTGAACGAAGACCGTACGGTTGACGTGGCCGACCTCTCGACCATCGTCGACATCATGGCCGGCACGGGCGACGAGGATTCCTCGACGGGCAAGGCCCCCGCCGGTGCCGTGGCCGTAGACTTAGGGCTGCCCAGCGGCACGAAGTGGGCCAACATGAACATTGGCGCGAGCAAGCCCGAGGACTTCGGCCTCTACTTCGCCTGGGGCGAGACCCAGGGCTACACCGCCGACATCTCCGACGGCCGCCGATTCGACTGGGCCAACTACAAGTGGATGAGCGAGGGCCAGTCTACCTGGCAGTGGGTGAGCAAGTACCAGGTGGCCGACGGGAAGACCGAGGGCTGCTGGTACGACGCCGACGGCAACTTCGTAGGCGACGGCCTGTCGACGCTGGACCTGGCCGACGACGCGGCCCACGCCAGCTGGGGCGGCCAGTGGGTGATGCCCACCTACGAGGATATGCGCGAGCTGCTGGACAACACCACGAGCGAGTGGACCACGCTGAACGGCGTGTTAGGCCGCACGTTCACCAGCAAGACGAACGGCAACGCTATTTTCATTCCCGCCGCCTGCTACCGCTATGGCAATTTGCTCTACAACCAGGACTCGGGCGGCACCTACTGGTCGTCGTCGGTCGACCCGTTGAGCTCGGGCAACGTGTACTTCCTGAACTTCTATGCAGAAGATGCAATCACGTTCAACTTCGCCCGCTTCTACGGGCGGAGCGTTCGCGCCGTAATCAGAAATTAGTACATCCCTGCCAGCCCGATGCCCTGGCAAGGGGCAGTGTGTAGCGAGCATTGTCACGGCAATTTGCCCTTGCAGGCAATCGGGCTGGTACGGGGTCTGCCCCTACATCGTCAAATGTCGACTGCACAGCGCGAAAAATAGGGCGAAAGTTTTGCGCTTTCGCCTTTTTTGTGTAATTTTGCCCCCAGTTTAACTTGAATAACTTTATTGATGCGGATAGACATTATAACCGTTCTGCCCGAGATGATTGAGGGCTTTGTGCATGAGTCGATTCTGGCCCGTGCTGAGAAGAAGGGTCTGGCCGAGATACGGCTGCACAACCTGCGCGACTATACGCTCGACAAATGGCGGCGCGTGGACGACTACCCCTACGGTGGGTCGGCAGGCATGGTGATGCAGTGTGAGCCCATAGACCGCTGCATCACGGCGCTGAAGGCCGAGCGTGACTACGACGAGGTCATCTTTACCTCGCCCGACGGGGAACAGTTCAACCAGCACGTGGCCAACGAGCTGTCGCTGAAGGGCAACCTCATCATCCTCTGCGGCCACTACAAGGGTATCGACCAGCGCGTGCGCGACCATCTCATCACGCGCGAGATAAGCATCGGCGACTATGTGCTGACGGGAGGCGAACTGGCTGCGGCCATCATTGCCGACGCCGTGGTGCGCGTGGTGCCAGGTGTCATCGGCGACGAGCAGAGTGCGCTCTCCGACTGTTTCCAGGACGACATCCTGGCCGCTCCCATCTATACCCGGCCCGCCGACTATAAGGGCTGGCGCGTACCCGACATCCTGCTCAGTGGCAACGAGGCCAAGATACGTGAGTGGGAGCTGGAACAGGCCATGGAGCGCACCCGGAGGCTGAGGCCGGACCTACTGGAGACCACACCCCCCTGCCCCTCCCGAGGGAGGGATGCCGCTTTGCAGTAGGAGGCGACGTGTCTCACGTCGCAACAGTCTCCCGGATTGCGACGTGGGACACGTCGCCTCCTACTTGCGGGCTGCAAAGTAACAAATCCTAAATTGATAGAAGCCCCCGCCCCCCCCGAAGGAGGGGTGAGCGGCGATTAATAAACATACCTAATAAACGCCAATAGTATATACTCCCCTCCCTTGGGAGGGGCCGGGGGGAGGGTCTGCCGGGGGGAGGGTCTGTTGGGGAGAGTCTTGAAATATGAACTACACTATAAAACATCCTGAGAACCTGGGCGGCATGAACGGCCGCATACGCAGTCTGCGCCAGCAGAACATGGACACGCCCACGACGCTGAGCATAGAGCGGGCACTGATAGAGACGGAGTTTTACAAGCAAAACTACGGTACGATGTCCACGCCCGTGCTGCGTGCCCGCAACTTCTACGAAATCTGCAAGAAGAAGACCATCTACATCGGCGAGGGCGAACTCATCGTCGGCGAGCGCGGGCCTAAGCCGAAGGCCGTGCCTACGTTTCCCGAGCTGACCTGCCACTCGGTGGAAGACCTGCACACGCTCGACACCCGCGAGCTGCAGAGCTACCACATATCGCAGGAAGACATTGACACCTACGAGCGCGAGGTGATTCCCTACTGGAAGGGGAAGACGCAGCGCGAGCGCATCTTCAACCACGTGTCGAAGGAGTGGGCAGAGGCCTATCATGCCGGCGTGTTCACCGAGTTTATGGAGCAGCGCGCTGCCGGACATACCGCCATGGACGGCAAGATGTATCGCACGGGACTGCTCGACCTGAAGCAGCGCATCGCGGAAAAGATAGCCGCCCTCGACTTCATCAACGACCCCGAGGCCACCGACCGCCAGCAGGAGCTGGAGGCCATGGCCATCTCGTGTGATGCCGCCATACTTTTTGCCGAGAGACACGCCGACTTGGCCGAGCAAATGGCCGAGGAGTTGAGGAGTAAGGAGGTAAAGGACGTGGAGCAGCGCATTGCCGAGCTGGAAAAGATTGCCAGCGTGTGCCGCTGGGTGCCCGCCCACGCCCCGCGCGATTTCTGGGAGGCCATACAGATGTACTGGTTCGTCCATCTGGGCACCGTCACCGAGCTGAACGGGTGGGACTCGATGAATCCCGGCCACCTGGACCAGCACCTGTGGCCGTTCTATCAGAAAGGGCTGGCCGACGGGACGCTCACCCGCGACGAGGCGAAGGAGCTGCTCTCCTGTCTGTGGATTAAGTTCAACAACCAGCCCGCCCCGCCAAAGGTCGGGGTGACGGCGCTTGAGAGCGGCACCTACAACGACTTCACCAATATTAATATAGGCGGCGTAGACCGCGACGGCAACAGTGCGGCCAACGAACTGTCGACCGTCATCCTGGAGATTCAGGAGGAGCTGCACCAGTTGCAGCCCGGCCTCTCCATCCACATTGCCAAGAACACGCCCGACGAGTTTGTCATGGAGGGTATGCGCGTCATCCGCCAGGGCCATGGCTACCCCAGCATCTTCAATCCCGATGCCTACGTCGCCGAGATGGTCAGGGCGGGAAAGAGCGTCGAGGATGCCCGCGAGGGAGGCTGCTCGGGATGCATCGAGGTGGGAGCCTTCGGCAAGGAGGCCTACCTGCTGACGGGCTACCTGAACACGCCGAAGATTCTGGAAATAACGCTCAACGACGGCGTTGACCCCGAGACGGGTAAACGCTTGGGAATCAGTACTGGAGACCGACGCGCGTTTAAGTCTTTCGACGAACTGTATGAAGCCTGGAGGCGCCAGATGGTACACTTCGTGAACATGAAGCTCGCAGTGAACAACTACATTGAGCGTATGTTCTCGCTCTATGCCCCCGCCACGTTCCTCAGCCTCTTCATCGACGACTGTATAGAGAAGGGAAAAGACTACTACAGCGGCGGCGCCCGATACAATACCACCTACATACAGTGTACCGGGCTGGGCACCATCACCGACAGCCTCTGCGCGCTGAAGAAGCACGTCTTCGAAGACAGGCGCTACACGATGGAGGAGATGCTGGAGGCACTGAGAAATAACTGGAGACAGTTAAGTGATAAGTCAGAAGTAATAAGTAATAAGCGTGGTAACAATTCAAGTGTTGACAAGAGTAACCAAACTTATAACTTAGAACTTCATACTTATAACTTCGAGGTGATGCGCCAGTGGGTGCGCAACCACACGCCCTTCTTCGGCAACGACGATGCCTACGCCGACGAGATTGCCGTGCGCGTCTACGAAGACCTGGTGAAGGCTATCGAGGGACGTCCGAACACCCGCGGCGGCCAGACCCACCTGAACATGCTCTCCACGACCTGTCATAACTATTTCGGCTCGGTCTGCGGAGCCACCCCCGACGGGCGCTTTGCCCATTTCGCCATCTCAGACGGTACGTCGCCCGCCCATGGCAGCGACACCCACGGGCCTACGGCGGTCATCAAGTCGCTGGGCAAG
>CAMPCG010000224.1 GCA_946644025.1 uncultured Prevotellaceae bacterium
TGAAGCTGATGTACTTCTCGTACTGCTCGTCCTTCCACTCGTCGTTGCAGGAGGTGAGGGCTGCGTTGGCAACGCAGCATACGACGACCGGGAGCAGTGATTTGATGATGCTATACTTAGTCATAATACTATTTTCCTTTCTGTTTTTTGAGGCTGTCGTGGCTGCGTTGGCACGCAGCATACGAAGACAGGGACTGCTGTTTTTTTAGTCGTTATATTTCCATCCGGGGTTCTGCACGAGGTTCTTGTTGCGCTTCAGGTCGGTGAAGGAGATGGGCCAGAAGTACATCTTGTCGGTGAACGTGGCCGAGAGGTTGTAGACGGGAATGACCTGCATGAACTCCTCCTTGTTAGCCGAGGTCATGAAGACGTTGAGGCCATAGACGCGCTTGTTCTCCTCGACGGGGGCGTCCATCCATCGGCGCAGGTCGAAGTAGCGCTTGCCCTCGCCCATGAACTCAATCATGCGCTCGCGCTTGATCTTGGCGCGGAGGAGGTTGGCATCGCCATACTCGTCGGCGGTGTAGTCGTGGAGACCGGCACGGATGCGCACGGGCTGAATGCCTTTCTTCATCTCGTCGATGTCGCGGCTGACGGTGATGTCCTGCCCCTGCCAACTCTTCACGGTGTGGCTGCGGGTGAGCTCGTTGAGGCACTCTGCGTACATAAGCAGTATGTCGGCATAGCGGATGGCGGGCTCAAACTTCTCGCGCAGGTGGCTGTAGTCGTGCTGGGCGTCGCGGAAGTCGTCGGGGTGGTAGAATTTCTTTATACCGATGCCGGTGCGGAGATACGAGAAGGCATTGATATAGCCGTTGCCGCCCGAGCGATAGTAGAAGATCTGAGCGTTGCGCTGCGAAGAGGTCGGGTTCTGAAGTTGCTCCCAATAGCTGCCGCTGAAGGCCACGCTGGCATAGAAGCGCGGCTCGCGGCGCACGTATTGCTTCGAGACATTCATGCCGGGGAAGCGGCGCAGGTTCTGCGAGAGCTCGGGGTATTCGCCGCCCTGGATCTCGCCGCGGCTGGTCCAACCGGTGGGGCGCTCCTGGCTGTTGCCCATATCATTGCCCTCGACGCCGTCCTGCCGCCATTCGCGATACATGCCGGGAACGTCGGAGCCATCGCGCATGTAGTAGGTGTCGCACATCTTCTGTGTCATGCCGTGGGTGTTCCAACCATTGAGCGACACGGGCATGGAGTGAGCCACCATGGCACCGAGGCCATTGTCGTTGTCGCCCATGCTCATGTTGGAGCCGCGGGTGAAGATGAGTTCGGGGTTGTCGACAGCGCTGGCTGTTCCGTTGAAGAGGTTGCGGTAGGAGAGGTAGGGGTCAATATCCTTCCAGCCGCGGGGCCAGTTGTTCTCAGAGAAGACGGGGTCGTAGTCGGGCTCCACGGTCAGCGGTGCGCCGTCGGCCTCGACGGTGTTGATACCAGCATGGTAGAGCTCGTAGCCTCCAAGATCCATGACGTCCTTGCAGGCGGCAGCAGCGCGCGCCCATTTAGCCTCGTCGTAGTCGAGCGAGAGCAGCGGTGTGCCGTCGAAGTTATGAAGGTTCTTGGCGATGTCGTCGGTGACGTTCGAGGGGTGCTTGCCGTTCTTGAGCTGACCGTTGGCCAGAGGGCTTGCGGCATAGGTCAGGGCAATGGCACGCGTGGCCAGGCAGGCGCCGCGCGTGGGACGGGCGATGTTGGCCTCATCGCGCTTGTTGGTCCAGCGCGGAGAAATCTCCTTGGCGGCCTGAACCATTTCCTCTGCGATATAGTTGGCACACTCTTCGTAGGTCGAACGTGGTGTAGCCAGGTCGTCGTACTCAAGAGTATAGTCGGCACCATCGTTGGGCATGATGGGCACGGGACCGAACTTGCGCAGGAGCAACCAATAGTAGTAGGCGCGCACGAAGCGGGCCTGCCCCTTCTTGTCCTGGCGGTCCTCGAGTGAGAGGTCGGTGTTCTGGTCGATATTCTTAATGAAAATGCTGGCCTGGTAGATGCCCTGGTAGCTGCGCACCCAGGCATCCTGACCTACAGCTTCGGTGTAGCCGCCTTCGCGGAAGGTGTTGTACGACGTGAAGCCGCGGTCCTTGGCGTCGCCGTAGGCATAGTCGCGGTCGCCGTAGTAGATGTCGTCGGCGAAGCAGAAGGGATTCCAAGCGGAGTTCTCGCCGCCGGTGCCACCCTTGGAGCAGACCTCGAAGTTGCTGCCCGTGAGGAACGAATAGGCATGAGCCAACCATTGGTCGACCTGTTCGCGGTCGGTGAAAACGCTCTCGAGAGTCTTACGGTCGCCGAAATACTTGTCGGAGTCGAGGTCGGCACAAGAGGCAATAAAGAAAGCGGCCAGCAGGAGCAGACCCACCCCCCTGCCCCTCCCTTGTAGGGAGGGGAGTATATACCTTAGTATATTGCTCATATTTGTTTTCATATTCTTAGACTGTTATATTTTTTTATTAGGTAACCACCCTCCCCCTGCAAGGGGGAGTGAGGAGGGGGTCTTAGATATTAACTTGCAAACCAGCTGTGATAGCCTTCGTGATAGGATAGTCCTCGCCGCGCGGCTGCAGTGATTCGGGATCCCACGTGCTGAACTTCTTGTGGAGGAAGAAGAGGTTGGTGGCAGCCACATAAACGCGAATATTGGAGAAGTGAATCTGGTTTACGATGTGCTTAGGCAGCGTGTAACCGATGTCGAGGTTCTTCAGGCGCAGGTAGCGACCGTCGCGCAGCCAGAAGGTGGAGTTGCGGTCGTTGTTGCTGTTGCCGCCGTAGCTCAGACGCGGATAGGTGGCGGCGGGGTTCTCGTTGGCGCGGATGCCGAGCTTGGCAGCCGTCTCGCTGTCCACCCAACGGTTGTCGAGCTGGCCCTTGAAGATGTTACCCCACTGGCTCTCGCTGAAGGCCCAGACACACTTGCCGTAGGTCGAGAAGGTGCTCTTGCCAGCACCCTGCAGGTGGAGGTTGAAGTCGAAGCCCTTCCACGTGACGCTCACGCCGAGGCCGTAGATGAGGCTCGGGCGGTCGGTGGCACCGATGGCACAGACGTCGCCGTTGTTGACCACGCCGTCGCCGTTGACGTCCTTGTACTTGATGTCGCCGGGCTGCACGGTGCCGAACTCCTGGACGGGGCTGTTGCGGATATCGTCGTAGTCCTTGAACAGACCTTCGGCAATGAGACCGCGGACCTGATTGACGCGGTAGCCGTACTGGTTCTGGTAGGGGTAGACGTTGTTCTCCTCGTCGTACTCCTCAATCTTGTTCTTGCTATAGGTGATGTTGCCGCGAACGGTCAGACCGACTTGGCCGAACTTGTCGTTGTAGGAGAAGTTGCCGTCGAAACCGCGCGAGCTGACAGCGCCGACGTTGGCCTTCGGGTAGTTCCAGCCATTGTTGTCCCAATATTCCAGACCTACGGTGGTGGGCAGGAAGCGGCGCTCCTGGAAGATGCCCGTACGTTTCTCGTCGAAGTAGTCCATGGTCAGCGAGAAGCGGTTGTCGAACAAGACGAGGTCGATACCGAGGTCGTTCTTCGTAGCGACTTCCCAAGTGACGTATTCAGAGGCCACCTGACGATAGCGGACAGAGCCGTAGGCGTTCTGCCCGTTCTGGCCCCAGATGTAGCCGTTGCCCGACTCCTCGAGGGTGTAGAGGTAGGGGAAGCGGTTGCTGCCCGTGGCGTCAGAACCTACGCGTCCGTTGGAGAAGCGGATCTTGAACATGTCAATCCACTTGACGTTCTTCTTCACCCAAGGCTCCTCGCCAACGTTCCAGGCTACCGACCAAGCGGGGAAGAAGCCCCAGCGGTGGCCGTCGGCGAAGTTCTCCGAACCGTTGTAGCCGAAATTGAAGTCGGCGAAATAGCGCGATGCGAAGTTGTAGGTGAACTGAGCAGCCAAGCCCTTGTTCTTGCGCGAGACGGAGTTCTTGACATCGGTTCCCAGATTCTGAGTAGAGATATTCTGGTCCTCGGTGAACTTCACGTTGGCGGCAAAGTTATGATAGTCCCAGAACTGGCGGTCCCAGTGCAAGAGCAGGTCGAGGAACTCGCGGCGCGAACCGCTGTTGGCGCTCGACTGAGTCATATCGCGCACCGACTGCACCTGCTGGAAGTCCAACTGGCCCGTCTCGGTGTTGCGCGAGCGGGCGGCATAAAGTGCGGGCAGGCGGTGGTGCTGTATACTATTATTATTATATGTGTCGTAGCCAAAGCGTCCGGTGAACTTCAGGCCCTTGGTGATGAACTTAAGGTCTTGCTCCAGAGTGACGTTGGTCTGGATGTTGTTCTGCCACTCGGTGTTGTAACCGGTCTGTGTGGAGCTTACCCAGGGGTTGATGTAGTTCTCGTCGAGGGTGTAGGTGGTGACACCGTTCTCCTCCTTCGTGTTGAACACGCCCTTGGCAGGGAAGGTGCCATTGCTGTAGAGCACGGGAGTGTACAGGGGGTTGTAGCCGAACATCTGGCCCCACACCTTGTCGTCGCCGATACCTGGGCTGTTGCGCTTGTTGAGGTTGCCGCTGATGCCGAATTTCAGCACTGTGGTCTTCGTGACGTCCACGTCGACGTTCATACGGTAGTTCCAGCGGTCGTAGTTGGCATTGGTGTCGTAGCGCTCGCGCAGAGTCTTATCGGTCTTGTACATACCTTGGTCCTGCGTGTAGGCCATCGAGACGTAGTAGCGGGCGGTCTCGCCACCGCCGCTGATGTTGAGGTTGGCACGGTAGCTCATGGCGCCGTCCTTCAAGAGGAGGTCCTGCCAGTCGACGTTAGGATAGAGGTCGGGGTCGAGACCATAGCGGATGATGTCGAGCTCGACGGGCTGATAGAGGACGCCGAGGTTGCGGGTTACGCGCGCTTCGTTCAGGTATTTGGCATAGTCGAAGCCGCTGACGAACTCAGGCGTGATGGTGCGCGTGTTATAAGAGGTCTCGAACTTGGCATTGATGTCGACCTTACCGGCCTTACCATGCTTGGTGGTGATGAGAACAACGCCGTTAGCGCCCTTGGAACCGTAGATAGCGGTGGCGGAGGCGTCCTTCAGCACTGAGAATGATTCAATATCCTCGATGTTGATGTCGTCGAGATTCTCGCGCTCGAAACCATCGACAAGGATGTAGGCCTTGTTGCTGGCGCCGAATGTGGAGATACCGCGGATCCAGAACTCCGAGGTGTTCTTACCGGGCTGACCGCTCTTCTGGAAGGCCATAATACCAGCGACGTTACCGGCGAGGGTGTTCGTGAGGTTGGAGGTGTTGAAGTGCTTCAGTT
>CAMPCG010000225.1 GCA_946644025.1 uncultured Prevotellaceae bacterium
CAAGCATGAATAGTGCGTCTCATCCGAGGTTATCCACACTAATTCTTGTAGAACCGTACAAACACTGCCGTGATTTCAAGATTGCCTCCGGCCCTTCTACATTTAATATACGGGCAAAGGCAACCTTTCAACGGCTCTTGGGGGTGAGATTTGCGGGGGTAAGGGGTGAGAGGTGGGAGGTTAGTTCTGCCGCAGGTCTATCCTCCCACCCCTCACCCCTTACCCCTCCCCCCCTCGCTTCCATCCCGATAAAAAAGAGCAGCGGCAGAAAATATTTCATGGATAAATACGTTATTAATATGATATATCAAATAGTATGTTCTATGAGAAACTTTTTGTTTTTCTGTTTCTTCGCCCTGTTCCCCTCGCTGGCAGCGGCTCAGTCGCTGGGTGTTGTGAAGGGCAACTGCACCCCCGACGCTGTCGACGACGGCTCAACACTCACCACACGCGCGACGCGAGCACTGCGACTGCCTTCCGTCAAGAACAAGTGGGACTCCACCCGCGTATATCGCCAGGCAGTGATACTCATCGAGTTTTCCGACACCGACTTCTCGCTGGACCATCCCCGCGAGACTTACGATAGCATGTTCAACTATCCCGGCTTCAACAAGCGTGAGGGGCTGGGTTGCGTGGCCGAATACTTCCGCGAACAGTCGGGAGGAATGTTCAACGTGGCGTTCGACGTCTACGGCCCCGTGAAGGTGAGCAAGAAGTCGCAACCCTACGCCAACCCCACCGAGAACACGCGCAACTATAGCCGCGACGTGCTTATCGAGGCTACGGAGTTTGTCGTCGACTCGCTCAAGGTCGACTTCACGCCCTACGACTGGAGCGGGAATGGCAAGGTGGACCAGGTCATCTACGTCTGTGCAGGCATCACCGGCAATCAGGACAACAAAGCCTCCTACGGCCATATATGGCCCAACACCAGCACCTTCTCCACCGTCAACGCCAACGGGAAGAGGATAAGCAACTACACCGCCAGCGCCGAGAAGTGGGTCAACGGGGAGTCATGCGGCATCGGGACTATCATCCACGAGTACACCCACTCCATGGGACTGCCCGATATCTATCCCCAGTCATCAAACGCCGGCTACAGCGTCGTAGACGAGTGGGACCTGATGGACGGCGGAAACTTCACCAACTACGGATGGTGCCCGCCCAACTACACCCCGACGGAGAAAATGCTGCTGGGGTGGCTCAAGCCCGTGGAGCTGACAGAGCCTCAGACCGTCAGGGGAGTGAAGCCCGTGAGCGACGGCGGAAAGGTATACCGCATCATGCACTCCAGCAACGAGTGGCTCATCATGGAGGCAAGGCAGCAGAAGGGATGGGACAAGGGACTGCCCGGAGAGGGACTCGTAGTCTACCACGTCTACTACGACGATTCGGCGTGGAGCGGAAACTCGGTGAACAACGACCCCGACCACCGGCGCTTCGAACTGATACATGCCGACAACATGGACTACGACGACTGGGTGACCTATATCAACACATGGGCAAAGCCTAAAAACTATGCCAACAGCGGCCACATGAACAGCTACGTGCTCCGCTCGTCGGCCTATCCCTGGACCACCGACTCCACCTCTGTCGTCAACGACTCGCTGACCAATACGTCCGTGCCGCCGGCAAAGATGAACTATCCCAACAACGAAGGGAGCATCATGCTCTCCAAGTCTATCACCAACATCGTGAAGCACGCCGACGGCACCTACTCGTTCGACTTCATGGCCGACGTGGCCAAGTGCGCTACGCCCACCGTCGTCTACGAGGACGGACGCATACGTTTCGAGTGCGACACCGAGGGGGCCACGTTCGTCTCCAGCGTTGACACCAACACCCAACAGCCAACACCCAACGCCCACGGAGGGTACGACCTGGCTACACAGTATGTCATCACCGTCTATGCCACCGCACAGGGACATGCCGACTCGGACGTCGTCACCGCCACGCTGACATGGAGCGACGGCGTAGTGACGGGCGAGAACGTGGAAGTGAGAGGCGGAGGATTCAGGAAAGGCGACGTCAACGAAGACGGATCCGTGGACGTGGCCGACATCTCGAATATCATCACCATCATGGCCAACGAGTAAAGAAAAAAAGAGAAATCTGAACGCCTGAAAGGCAATAAATTTCAGAAGCAAAGCGTTATTACTGACGACACTAACCATGTCCCGTCTCTTAAGGGCGATTTGCAATCGCCCTAACACAAAAAACAACAAACAACAAACACAAACCTCAAAAAAGAAACAATTATGAGAGTTATCATTGAACCGAACTACGACCTGATGTCGCAATGGGCTGCCAACTATGTGGTGGCAAAGATTAACGCTGCCAAGCCTACGGCAGAGAAACCCTTCGTGCTCGGACTGCCCACCGGCTCAAGCCCCATCGGCATGTATCGCGGCCTGGTGAAGGCCTATCAGGAGGGAAAGGTGAGCTTCAAGCACGTGCTTACCTTCAACATGGACGAGTATGTGGGCCTGCCCGAGGAGCATCCCGAGAGCTACCACAGCTTCATGTTCACCAACCTCTTCAATCACATCGACTGCCCGAAAGAGAACATCCACATACTCAATGGTAACGCCAAAGACCTGGCTGCAGAGTGTGCCCACTACGAGCAGATGATTGAGGAGGCCGGAGGCATTGACCTCTTCCTCGGCGGCATCGGCCCCGACGGACACATCGCCTTCAACGAGCCGGGCTCCAGCCTCACCAGCCGCACCAGGCAGAAGACGCTGACCACCGACACCATCATCGCCAACAGCCGATTCTTCGAGGGCGACATCAACAAGGTGCCCAAGACGGCGCTCACCGTAGGCGTAGGCACCGTGATGGCCGCCAAGGAGGTGATGATTCTCGTCAACGGACACGCCAAGTGCCGCGCACTAAAGGCTGCCATTGAGGGAAGCGTCAACCACATGTGGACCATCTCGGCGCTGCAGATGCACCAGCACGGAATCATCGTGGCCGACGATGCCGCCTGCGAAGAGCTGAAGGTGGGTACCTACCGCTACTTCAAGGACATAGAGCGTAATAACCTTCTGTAAATAAATGGACAAACTGAAACCAGCAACACTCTGCGTACAGGCAGGGTGGCAACCAAAAAATGGGGAGCCGCGCGTGCTCCCCATTTACCAAAGTACTACATTCAAGTATGACAACACGGAGGAGATGGCCGACCTCTTCGACCTGAAGAAGGAAGGCTACTTCTACACCCGGCTGCAAAACCCCACCAACGACGCCGTGGCCGCCAAGATAGCTGCCCTGGAGGATGGGGTGGGGGCCGTGCTCACCAGCAGCGGACAGGCCGCCAACTTCTTCGCCGTGTTCAACATCTGCGAGGCCGGCGACCATATCGTCACGTCCAACGAGATATATGGCGGGACGTACAACCTCTTCGGTGTCACGCTCAAGAAGCTCGGCATAGAGTGTACCTTCGTCTCGCAGGAGGCTTCGGAAGAGGAGATCGATGCCGCCTTCCGGCCTAACACGAAAGCACTCTTCGGAGAGACTATCTCCAACCCCGGATGCCGCGTGCTCGACATAGAGAAGTTTGCACGCATAGCCCACCGCCACGGCGTACCCCTCATCGTGGACAACACCTTCCCCACGCCCATCAACTGCCGGCCCTTCGAGTGGGGAGCCGACATCGTGACACACAGCACGACGAAGTATATGGACGGCCACGCCACACAGGTGGGAGGATGTGTCGTGGACAGCGGAAACTTCGACTGGGACGCCCATGCCGACAAATTCCCCGGACTGTGTACACCCGACGATTCCTACCACGGACTGACCTATACAAAGAAGTTCGGACGCATGGCCTACTGCACGAAGCTCGTGGCACAGCTGATGCGTGACCTGGGCAGCATACCCTCGCCGCAGAACAGTTTCCTGTTGAACCTCGGCCTGGAGACGCTCCATCTGCGCGTTCCCCGCCATTGCTCGAACGCCCAGAAGATTGCCGAGTTCCTGCAGCAGGACGAGCGCGTGGCATGGGTGCGCTACAGCGGACTGCCCGGCGACGACTGCTATGAACTGGCTCAGAAATACCTGCCCAACGGCTCTTGCGGCGTGATGGCCTTCGGACTGAAGGGCGACCGCCAGACGGCGATAAGCTTCATGGACTCCCTGAAGCTCATTGCCATTGTTACCCATGTGGCCGATGCGCGCACCTGCGTGCTGCACCCCGCCAGCCACACTCACCGGCAGATGAGCGACGAACAGCTGCGCGAGGCCGGCGTGGCCCCCGACCTCATTCGCCTTTCCGTGGGCATAGAGGACGTGGACGACCTCATAGCCGACCTACGACAGGCGCTGGATAAGATAAGTTAGATGGGAAGTGAAGCCCCCTTCTGCCCCGAGGGGTAGGCCCCCCTTTCGTCCCCCGAGGGGGCTACTATAGACTCTCCCCTGAATTGCAAAACTATAGAAGCCCCCTCGGGGGCCGTAGGGGGGGCCTTCTTACAAGTCCAGTATCCCTTCGGGCAGCCGGAGGGATATTTCTTTTTTCTTCTGGTCAATGCCTTCAATCAGCTCCTCGGCAGCTGGGACGAGCGTGCCGTCAGAAAGGCAGAACAGAATGTTCATCGTGCTCTCGTCGACACTTTCTATGACGCCCACCTTCCGGCCCGTAGCGGCATCGACAATGGTGAAGCCCACAAGGAAGGCATACGTCAGTGTGTCGTCGTCACCGTCCTCGGCCAGGTGGCGGGGGAAGTAAACGTCGGTGTTGGTCAGCTCGCGGGCACGCTCCTGACTGTCCACGCCCTCCAGCTTCAGCAGGGCCGTGCTATCAGAGCGGAATCGGTATTCCTCGATGAAGAACGGCACCAGTATGCCGTCGACTTCCAACACGAGGTAGTCGGCGTCGGTGCGGTCAAACACGTCGTCGTCGAACTGAAACGTCACCTCGCCGTGTATGCCGTGAGCCTTGCCCAGACGGCCTATGTGGTAGACATCTTCCTTCCTGATCATGATATTCTGCTGATTTGTGCCCCCAGGGCGTTAAGTCGGGTCTCTATATTCTCATAGCCGCGGTCTATCTGCTCGATGTTATCAATGCGGCTGGTTCCGCTGGCGCTCATGGCGGCTATGAGGAGGGCTATGCCGGCACGTATGTCGGGACTCGACATACGTCCGCCGCGCAGCTGCAGCTTGCGGTCGTGGCCCACGACGACGGCCCGGTGTGGGTCGCAGAGAATAATCTGAGCACCCATG
>CAMPCG010000226.1 GCA_946644025.1 uncultured Prevotellaceae bacterium
CTGCCACGACGGCCACTACAACGACATGGACATGCTCGAGGTGGGCCGCTCGATGACCACCGAGGAGGACAAGACGCACTTCGGCATGTGGTGCATCATGGCCTCGCCGCTGCTCATCGGATGCGACATGAGCAACATCAAGTCCACCACGCTCAGTCTGCTGAAGAACCAGGAGCTCATCGCCCTCAACCAGGACCCGCTCTGTCTGCAGGCCTACATCGCCAAGCTCTCCAACGAGTGCTACGTCATGGTGAAGGACCTCGAGACGCTGGGCGGCACGAAGCGCGCCTTTGCCGTCTACAACAGCACAGACGCCCAGAAGAAGGTGACGGTGGACTTTGCCGACCTCGACCTGGCCGGAAAGGTCAGTCTGCGCGACGTGTTCCAGAAGAGAGACCTGGGCGACTTCACCGGACAGTATGAGGTGACCGTCCCTGCCCACGGCACGCGCATCTATGTGGCCGTGGCCGAGCAGCGGCTGGAGCGCACACGCTATGAGGCAGAGACGGCCTACATCAGCGACTATCAGGAACTGAAGAACAACCAGACGGAGAAGACCGGCATCTATGAGTATGCCTCCTTCTGCTCGGCAGGCCTGAAGGCCGGATGGCTGGGATGCAGCGAGCAGAACGACCTGCAGTGGCGCGACGTCTACAGCAACGAGGGTGGAGAGTATGAGCTGACCATCGGCTACATCTGCGGCGAGACGCGCAACATCACCGTCAGCGTCAACGGACAGAAGGTGACGACCGTCAGCGTGAACTCGGGAGGATGGCAGACCGTGGCCACCCGCAAGCTCAAGATTAACCTGGAGAAGGGACGCAACCAGATACGTCTCTCGAACGCCGGCAACTGGATGCCCGACATCGACTATATCCAGCTGACGTGCCTCTCGCAGCCAACGGCCATCGATGACGCCCGCCTCACGCCCCAGTCCTCATCGCCCATCTACGACCTCTCCGGACGTAAGGTCAGTGCCGGACATGCACACCACGAGGTGCTCATACAGAACGGAAAGAAAACCATCTATTAATAAGCATTACTCAATTTTATGAAAACCAACCCTATCCTTACCATCCTGCTGCTCATCATGGGCCTGATGCCCGCTGAGGCAGCGAAAGTGAAAACCGTAGAGGACGGCGGCACCGGCCCCTACAAGGCTGTGATGAAAGAAGAGCCGACGCTGCCGGAGCACACCGTCTTCGTGCCGAAAAGCCTGAAGCCCTTCGGCCCGCAACGGCTGCTGCCCGTGCTCGTATGGGGCAACGGCGCCTGCGCCAACTCGCCCTGGGAGCACAAGAATTTCCTCAGCGAGATTGCATCCTACGGCTACATCGTGCTGGCCACGGGAGTCATGCCCGAGAGTGACGACCCCTACCGCGGTCCGATGTCGCGCTCGGAGCAACAGATTGAGAGCATCGACTGGATTATCAGCCAGAACAGCGACCCGAAGTCGCCTTACTATCACAAGATTGACGTCGGCAAGATTTGCCTCTCGGGCATGTCGTGCGGCGGCCTGCAGACGCTCTTCAACTGTGCCGACCGCCGCATCGCCTCGCTCATGATTTGCAACAGCGGACTCTTCAAGCAGGAGAACGCCGGCGCGGCCATGCCTAACATGCCCATGCCCAAGAAGGACAAGCTCAGGGAGATTCATACGCCCATCATCTATATCCTCGGCGGCAAGGAGGACATCGCCTACGAGAACGGCATGGACGACTTCCGCCGCATCAAGCACGTGCCGGCCTACGCCGCCAACCTGCCCGTGGGCCACGGCGGCACCTATCGGCAGAACCACGGCGGAGAGTTCTCCGTTGCAGCCCGCGCCTGGCTCGACTGGCAGCTGAAGGGTGACACCGCCGCCGCCCGCTATTTTCAGGGCGACAAGCCACGGCTGACGCAGCGCGAGGGATGGACGCTGGAGCTGAACGACAGGGCGCGAAAGACCTGGGTGCGCAACCCCATCGTGCAGACCATCTACAGCACCGACCCGGCGCCTATGGTGCATGGCGACCGCGTCTATGTCTACACCGGTCATGACGAGGCCGGGGCAGACTTCTTCTGGATGTACGACTGGCACGTCTACAGCAGTGCCGACATGGTGAACTGGACCGACCACGGCACGCCGCTTAGCCTCGGCTCGTTCGCCTGGGCCGACGACCGGGCCTGGGCACCGCAGTGCGTGGAGCGCGACGGGAAGTTCTACTTCTATGTTCCCGCTCACTCCAAGCTCTCGGGCGGCATGGCCATCGGCGTGGCTGTCGGCGACTCGCCCACCGGCCCGTTCCGCGATGCCCTCGGTAAGCCGCTGTTCGACAATGGCAGCTGGGACAACATCGACCCCACGGTAATGATCGATGACGACGGGCAGGCCTGGCTTTTCTGGGGCAATCCTAACATTTACTACGCCCGCCTGAACCGCGACATGATTTCCTTCGACGGCGAGGTGAAGGTGGTGCAGCAGACCGAGGAGGGCTTCGGAGCGCCGTCGCCCCGTGAGCGCAAGCGCGACGTGAAGTATAAGGACAACTACACCGAGGGGCCGTGGATTATGAAAGCGCCCAACTCCCAATACTATCTGCTCTACGCTGCCGGCGGCATCCCCGAGCACATCGCCTACTCGTCGGCTCCCTCGCCCGAAGGCCCGTGGACCTACCGCGGCGAGATTATGCCTCAGGAGAACACCGGCTCGTTTACCAACCATTGCGGCGTGGCTACGCTGAAAGGCCATAACTATTTCTTCTACCACACCGGCAAGCTGCCCGGCGGCGGTGGCTTCGGCCGTAGCGTGGCCGTGGAGGAGTTCAGCTACAATGCCGACGGCTCCTTCCCCATTATCCACCACACCGACGAGGGCGTGAAGCCTATCGGCACCCTCGACCCCTACGTGCGTCAGGAGGCGGAGACCATCGCCTGGAGCGAAGGCGTAAAGACCGAGCAGTGCTCAACCGGAGCCCCCCAGTCCTCGCCCCTCACCGTCTACGTCAGCGACATCAACAATGGCGACTACATCCTGTTGCGTGAGGTGGATTTCGGAAATACAGAGGGCACAGAGCCGGCACCGATGACCTTCACGGCCTCGGCGGCCTCGGCCCTGCAGGGTGGCCGTGTGGAGGTCAGGCTCGACAGCCCCAGCGCCAAGCCCGTCGCCACCCTCGTCGTCCCCTGCACTGGCGGCTGGGAGCAATGGAAAACCGTCACCACCAGTGTGTCGGCAGTGACGGGTAAACACGATGTCTATTTCACCTTCGCAGGAAACAAGGGCGCCAAGCTCTTCAACCTCGACTGGTGGCAGTTTAGCAAATAAGAAGTTGGGGAGTTGGCTTCAATTCCCCAACTCCCCGACTCCTTACATCTCCTTTATTGAGCCTACGCCGTTGCGCTGCAGCATTTTCTCCTTCGGTTTGCCGCCGTACTTCAGCGAGCCAACGCCGTTGATGTCGCCATGAATTTTTTCTGAGGCGAAGCAGTCTATGCTGCCCACGCCGTTCACCTCGGCCTTCACCTCCCGGGCCTTCAGCTCCATGGCGTTGATGTTGCCCACACCGTTGCACTCGAAGAGGGCGGCCCCTGCCGTGCCCTGCAGCTCGATGTTGCCCACGCCGCTGCTCTTCACCTTCAGCCGGTCGGTAGCGAGACGCTTGATGTTGAGGCTGCACACGCCGTCGCTGTCGATGATGAGCGACGGGGTGTTCAGGCTGTCGGCCGTGATGCTGCCCACGCCCTCGCTGTCTATCGTCTGCAGCGTGGGCGTGCATACCACGATGGACACGTCGGCGGGGTCGATGACCTTGCGCATGTTCTTGACGAACTCCAGCTCCAGCTCGTCGCCCTCCACCCAGAAGTGGAACAACTCCACGTAGTTGTCGGGACACTTCATCAGCACGCGGTAGTCGCCCTCCGCGCTCTGCACGAACTTCACCTTGGCGGCCAGGTTCACGTCCACACGGCTGAAGGGCTTCATCTTGTACTCGTTCTTCACGATGTTCTCGCTGGGCTCCAGCTTGCTGAGCTCGCCCATGTTCAGGTTGATACACGATGTGCAGCACACAAGCACGGCTGCCAGCATCATCACTATCTGCTTTTTCATGTTTGTTTTGGTTTTTGGGGTTTAACGTTTGACGCGGCGAAGGGCGGAAAAGTTGCAGTGGAGCATAAAAAAGAGCGAATAATGTCGCTCGTTTGAGCAGAAATCCGTAACTTTGCAGCGCACAAGTAGGAGGCGACGTGTCTCACGTCGCATTTCAGCGGATTGTTGCGACGTGAGACACGTCGCCTCCTACTGCAAAGCGCCGTAATAACTATTAGTTATATAGAAGCCAGTTTGTAACACGAAACGGTGAACGTTATATGGTGAACGACGTCATTAGCTACATGGAGTCGCTGCGCAACGAGGAGCAGCGGCGCGTGCTCATGCAGTTCTTCAAGACCGGACCGGGTGACTATGGCGAGGGCGACGAGTTCCTTGGCCTGAAGGTGCCGCAGACGCGACAGGTGGTGAAGAGCGTGGCCAAGAGCTTCCCCCTGGACGAGGTGCCCGTGCTGCTGAAGAGCCGCTGGCACGAGGTGCGCCTCTGCGGACTGCTCATTCTTGTAGACAAGTTCGAGCGGCTGGCCAGGAAACCGCAGGACGCGGAGGCCACGCGCCGGCGCGACGAGATACTGACCATGTACCTGCGCCATGCCCACCGCGCCAACAACTGGGACCTGGTAGACCTCTCGGCACCCAAGATACTCGGCCACTGGTTGCTGCTGCCAACGTTCCTGAACGATGCTGCCCCGACCCTGAACGAACGCGAATATAAGCTCCAGGTGCTCGACGCCCTCGCCCAGAGCGACAACCTGTGGAAGCAACGCATGAGCATCGTCTGCACGTGGAAGACATCCCAGGCCGGCGACCCCTCGTGGTGCTTGCGCTACGCCGAGGTGCACCTGCACCACCCCCACGACCTGATGCACAAGGCCGTGGGGTGGATGTTGCGCGAGATGGGCAAGCGCGTGTCTATGGACCTGCTCCGCGACTTCCTCCGCCAGCACGCCCCCGAGATGCCACGCACCGCCCTGCGCTATGCCATCGAGAAAATGACCGACCAGGAGCGGCGATACTGGATGAACGTGAGAAGTGAGAAGTGAGAAGTGATAAGTGAGAAGTGATAAGGCATGTTCTATAAATTACGAAAATTATGCGCAGCCGCTCCCCTCC
>CAMPCG010000227.1 GCA_946644025.1 uncultured Prevotellaceae bacterium
GGAGGCATATAGCTCATATCTTCATCACGGTATTGACCCACACATATTCTTGTAGAACCTTCTGATTGAGTCCTCGACACCCGCCCGAAAGCCAATTGTTCGCTTTCGGGCGGTGTCGTAGTTAAATGGAGTTAAACTTGCGGGTCTTTTGCGCAAAAATAGCTACCTTTGCACCACCGCAAACCTAATCCTACGAAAATGAACAGCGACAGCATCGTCATCATCCCCACTTACAACGAGAAAGAAAACATCGAGAAGATTATCCGCGCCGTCTTCGGCCTGGAGAAGTGCTTCCACATTCTTGTCATCGACGACGGCTCGCCCGACGGCACCGCCGCCATCGTCAAGGACTTGATGGCCAAGGAGTTCGCCGACCGGCTCTTCATCGTGGAGCGCGCCGGCAAGCTGGGCTTAGGCACGGCCTACATAGCCGGATTCCGCTGGGCGCTGGAGCGTGACTACCAGTACGTCTTCGAGATGGACGCCGACTTCAGCCACGACCCCAACGACCTGCCGCGGCTCTACAGCGCCTGCCGCGACGAGGGCTACGACCTGGCCATCGGCTCGCGCTACGTCAGCGGCGTGAACGTGGTGAACTGGCCCATCGGGCGCGTGCTCATGAGCTATTTCGCGTCGAAATACGTCAAGATGGTCACCGGATTCCACATACACGACACCACCGCCGGCTTCAAGTGCTACCGCCGCCAACTGCTGGAGACCATCGAGCTGGACAAGGTGCGATTCAAGGGCTACGGATTCCAGATAGAGATGAAGTTCACCGCCTGGAAGGTAGGCGCCCGCATCAAGGAGGTGCCCGTGGTCTTCGTCAACCGCCGCGAGGGCACCAGCAAGATGTCGGGCGGCATCTTCGGCGAGGCATTCCTCGGCGTCATGCGACTGCGCTGGGACGGCTGGACACGCAAATATCCCAAAATGAAACGCGCATAAAACTTCAAACTTAGACTCTACATGAAAAGACTACTGACCACCATCCTCACACTCCTTACGCTGGCACTGACGACGGGCTTCGCCCAAGAACAGAACAGCCCCGCGACCCTGAAGCGCGGGCTTATGGCCCTGCACGTGTCGAGCGGAAACCTCGTCTCTTGGCGCGCACGAAAGTATGACACCCGCAACCACAAGTTCCTGCTATGGCGAGGAACCTCCGCCGACTCACAGACCTCGAAGGTGAACGGGGGCAACTTCATCATGGGAAAGACCAACATACTCGACACCGGAGGAAAGGCCGGCAACTACTACCGGCTGGAGGTGGTCGACGCCAGCGGACAGGTGGTGGAGACGGAGGTGAGCGGACCCGCATGGGCCGACCAGACGCACTATATCACCCTGGAGGGCGGAGCACCCAAAGACCCCACATCGGCCAAGGCCAACTACACGCCCAACGACGCCAGCTACTGCGACATGGACGGCGACGGAGAGTATGAAATCATCCTCAAGTGGTCGCCCGACAACGAGAAGGACGCCGCCAAGAGCGGCACCACATCGCCAGCCTTCTACTCCTGCTACAAGCTCGACGGCACACGGATGTGGATGATGCACACGGGCCACAACATGTTCAACTCGGCACACTCATCGCAGTTTATAGCATGGGACCTCGACGGCGACGGCTACGGAGAGTTCATGGTCAAGACGGCTCCCGGAGCCATCGACGGACAAGGGAAATACGTGCTCATGGCCGGCGACAGCCCCACGGCAAACTACAAGAACGGCAACGGCAAGCAGACCAGCGGGCCGGAGTACATCTCCGTGTTCGACGGAAGGACCGGGGCTGAGCTCAAGACCATCAAGTACCACACGGCCTACAACGACGAGAGCACCACCTTCTGGGGTGACTCCAAGCAGAACCGCTCCGAGCGATACCTCGCCGCCATAGCCTGGCTCGACGGCGAAGACAAGAACCCCTCGGCCATCTTCGCACGAGGATACTACAGCGGATGCAAGATTGGCGCCTACGACTGGGACGGCGAGAACCTCACCCTGCGCTGGCTGCACCGGGGCGAGAGCGCCACGAAAGGCACGGTGACCTACGCCGACGGCACGGTGAAGAACCTCACGAAGACGGTCTACGGAGAGGGTGCACACTGGATTTGCGTGGGCGACGTAGACGGAGACGGACGTCAGGAGATACACTACGGCTCGGGCGCACTCAAGCCCGACGGCACCACGCTCTACCGCACAGGCTACGGACACGGAGACGCCATGCACATGAGCGACTTCATACCCTCGCGCCCCGGCCTGGAGCTGTTCATGGTACACGAGGAGAGCCCCTACGGAGCCGACCTGCGCGACGCCAAGACTGGAGCCAAGATATTCAGAGTAACCGCCGGCGACGACACCGGACGAGGCATCATGGCACACTTCAACCCTGAGTCGGAAGATGCCTACTGGCAGTCGAGCGCCAGCGCCGCCCTCTACGACACCAACCAGAGCATCATACTCGACAACGTAAGCCACGGTGGCGGAGCGTCGCTCAACAACCGCATCTACTGGAACGGCACACTGGCCGACGACTACTACGACAAGTCGGTGCTGGAGTACTGGAACCCCACGGAGAAAGCCTTCTGGCGCATGCAGGTGAACGGAGGAAACTACGTCGTAGGCAACGAGAACAACGGCTCGAAGCGCAACCCCTGCGTGCTCGGCGACCTGCTCGGCGACTGGCGAGAGGAAATCGTCACCTGGACACAGGCTGCCAACGGCGACTACCAGCTCATCATCAACGCCACCAACTACCAGACCGAGTACACACTGCCACACCTCATGGACGACTACCAGTACCGCGCACAGGTCATCAACCAGAACTGCTGCTACAACCAGCCGCCCCACCTGAGCTTCGACCCCCGCACGGAGAAAAGCATCGTGCACCCCACCATCGAGCTGGAGCCGCGAACGGAGGCCGCCAAGACAATGGGACGCTACTGGGGCTCGCTATTCACCACCTACGCCGTGACCATACCGGAGGACGTCAAGGCATGGGCCGTAAGCAACCGCTCCAACGACGGCAGCGACACGCTGAAGCTCACGAAACTGCCATCAGGGAAGATTATACCGGCCAACCGCACCATCATCTACTGCTCGGAGACCGACAGCCCGCGGTTCACGCCCACAACGCTGCCCAGCAACGTCACCGTGATGACATTCTATACAAAGGGATTCTACTGCGACTCGCTCGTACAAGACGCCAACGACTACAGCTTCGTCTACGAGCTGCGCGACGGCGAGCGCGGACTGGGATTCTACCGCACTTACGGAAAGAAGGTCATTGCAGGAGGCACAGGCTTCGCCACCTTCGGCACGACATCAGCGCCCGGAGCCGAGAGCTACGTGCTCGGCGAACTCTATAACAGCCTGTGGAAGAACGTCGCCAAGAAGGGCGACGTAAACGGCGACGGAGCCGTCGACGTGGCCGACATCAGCGCTATCATCGACGTGATGGCCGGGGCCACTATTCCCGATGCGTCAGCAGCGGGCCGTGCCGACGTCAACGGCGACAAGTCGGTCGACGTGGCCGACATCGCAGCCGTCATCGACATTATGGCGGGGGGAAATGAATAAGGAAGTGAAAGGGAAGTGAAAGGGAAGTGAAGGGGGAGTGAAAGGGACAATAGTTTCTGCCGTGATAAGAGCGCAAGAACTATTGTCCCTTTCACTCCCCCTTCACTCCCCCTTCACTCCCCCTTCATTCCCCCTTCACTCCCCCTTCACTCCCCCTCCTCTTAAACTAACACGCCTTGAAGCTCATGTCAAGGCCCTTCACGCTGTGGGTCAGCGCGCCCACGGAGACGAAGTCCACGCCCTGCTCGGCATAGTCGCGGATGGTGTCGAAGGTGATGCCGCCGCTCGACTCCGTCTCGTAGCGGTGGTCAATCATCTTGACAGCCCGGCCCGTGTCGCTGACGGAGAAGTTGTCGAGCATGATGCGGTCCACGCCGCCATGGTCGAGCACCTGCTGCAGCTCGTCGAACGAGCGCACCTCAATCTCAATCTTCAGCTTCAGGCCCTTCTCCTCCAGGTACTTGTGGCAGCGGTCGATGGCGTTGGTGATGCCGCCGGCGAAGTCCACGTGGTTGTCCTTGAGCAGAATCATGTCGAAGAGGCCTATGCGGTGGTTCGTACCCCCGCCAATCTTCACGGCCTGCTTCTCCAGCATACGCATTCCCGGCGTGGTCTTGCGGGTGTCGAGCACGCGGGTGCCCGTTCCCTCAAGGCGCTTCACGTAGCGGGCCGTCATGGTGGCTATGCCGCTCATGCGCTGCATGATGTTCAGCATGAGGCGCTCCGTCTGCAGCAGCGAGCGCACACGGCCCGACACCACCATGGCCACGTCGCCAGGCACGACGTGAGAGCCGTCGCCCATGAGTACCTCCACCTGCATCTCGGGGTCGAAGCGGCGGAACACTTCCTTGGCCACCTCAACGCCGGCCAGGATGCCCTCCTCCTTGATGAGCAGCCGCGAACGGCCCATCGCATCCTCGGGGATGCAGCATAGCGTGGTGTGGTCGCCGTCGCCGATGTCCTCGGCGAAAGACAGGTCAATGAGCCTGTCGGTCAATTCTCTGATTTCTTTCTCGCTCATAGATTGTTCGTTTTTAGCAAGTTCTATATATGCAGTAGGAGGCGACGTGTCTCACGTCGCAACAATCTGCTGGATTGCGACGTGAGACGCGTCGCCTCCTATTTGTCGACTGCAAAAATAAAGCTTTTATCTGACTTAGACGTACCAAACATAGCGAAATATTGTTAAACAATATGCAAATGTCTTGGCCGTTCGGAGTTTTTAGCGTAAATTTGTTTCCGAAATTTGTGTTTAACCATTAATAACCATTACAGCTATGATTGAACCCTTGTACATTTACATCGCAGTGGCCGTGCTGCTGCTCTTCGTGTTCATCTTTATCTCCTACGTGAAGGCCCCGCCCTCGTTTGCCTACATCATCTCGGGCCTGTCGAAGGAGCCGCGCGTGCTCATCGGCTCGGGCGGATTCCGCATACCCTTCTTCGAGCGGCTCGACAAGGTCTACCTGGGCCAGATTACGGTAGACATCAAGACCGAGGAGAGCGTGCCCACGAACGACTTCATCAACGTCGACGTGGACGCCGTGGCCAAGATTCGCGTGACGCCCAACAACGAGGGCACACGCCTGGCCG
>CAMPCG010000228.1 GCA_946644025.1 uncultured Prevotellaceae bacterium
CGACCGAGTGGAAGCAGTTTCGCAGCCTTTTCGGCTGCAAAGGTACAAAAAGTTTTGAAATTTCTCGTGGAAACTCCAACATTTTTCTTTTTTTGTTCCATCATTGTTTTGTTTGATTATTATTAATTGAACCATAAAAAAGATGTGCCATACGAGAAAACAGGTTGAATTGATGTTAGTGCAGCAAGTTTTTTGCTCGGAATGCTTGCAGGTATAGAATTATTTTGTTACCTTTGCGCGCAAAATCGTAAAATGAAGAAATATACTACTTCCGCGACATTGCGACCGCTGCTGCTGATTCTGCTGCTTGCCAGCAGCCTGCTGTTGCAAGCCCAAAGCTTAGCTGTGGAGAGCTTCCGCATGGACGAAACCGACCTGACGGCCAATACCGCCGGCACCATCGTGATGGACCAGAACGGGCAGAAGTGTGCCCTCATCAAGGTGGAGACCACGCAGACGGGCTTCAGCTTCGATGCCGGTTCACTGGGTGTGGTGAAGACGGAGCAGAAGGTTGGCGAAATCTGGGTCTACGTGCCCGAGGGCGTCAAGCGGCTCACCATCTCCCACCAGCAACTCGGCATCCTGCGCGACCATGACCTGGGTCAGACCCTCCGCCGCGCCAAGACCTATATCCTGAAGCTGACCTCCGGCGAGGTGCTGACCACGATTCGCAAGACCCGCACCTCGCAGTATGTGGTGTTCCAGGTGCAGCCCCAGAATGCCGTGGTGGAAGTCAACGGCGAGATGCTGCAGACGGTGGGTGGCGTGGCCACGAAGATGATGCGTTTCGGCACCTACGACTACCGGGTGCAGGCTCCCGACTATCTGGCCGAGGTGGGCAAGGTGACCGTCAACGACCCCAAGCAGAAGCACGTGGTCAACGTGACATTGAAACCCAACTTTGCGAAGGTGACCCTGGAGGTAGACAACAATGCCGAGATATGGGTGAACGGCGAGCTGAAAGGCCGCGGACAGTGGACGGGCAATCTGGGTGCCGGCACATACGAACTGGAGTCACGACTGGCCAGCCACCGCCCGGCCACCATGACCCGCGACATTGCTGCCAGCCCGGAACCGCTGTCCATCCGGCTCAATGCCCCTACACCCATCTATGGCGACGCCGACATCAACTCCACGCCTGCTATGGCCGACATCTTCATCGACGGCAATCGGGTGGGGCAGACGCCACAGCTCATCACCCAGCTGCTGACAGGCCGGCACGAGGTGAGGCTATCACACGGTGGCTATGCCGACTATAGCGACTCCATCACCATTGAAGAGGGCAAGACGGCCCAGGTGAGTGCTGCGCTCAGCAAGGCTGTTGCCATCACCGTGAGCAGCACCAACCCGGCCGCCCGGTTCTTCATCGACGGCAAGGAGCAGGGCACGGCCAGCGGCCAGAAGCAGACCACCCCGGGCACCCACATCGTTCGCCTGGTGGCTGAGGGCTGGCGCGAGTTCACCGACACCATTCTGGTCACTGAGCAGCAGCTCACGTTCAACCTGCCGATGGAGGAAATCAATCAGGCACGCCGCACCATCACCGTCGACCAGGTGACGTTTACGATGATACGCGTGGACGGCGGCACCTTCCTGATGGGTACCACCAGCGAACGGGACACCCTGGCAACAGCGGCAGAGCAGCCCGCCCATCAGGTGACGCTCACCTCATATTACATCGGTGAAACCGAGGTGACCCAGGAGCTCTGGCAGTCGGTGATGGGCACGAATCCCTCGTCATTCCCTGACCCCCAGAAGCCGGTTGAAAGCGTCAGCTGGAGAGACTGCCAGACGTTTATAGAGAAGCTGAACGCGAAGACCGGTATGAAATTCCGGCTGCCTACCGAGGCCGAGTGGGAGTTTGCCGCTCGTGGCGGCACCAAGAGTGGCGGCTACAGGTATAGCGGTGGCAACAGTCTGACAGATGTGGCATGGTATAACGGCAACAGCGGTGCGTCCACTCATGAAGTGAAGACCAAGCAGCCGAACGAACTGGGCATCTATGATATGACGGGAAATGTATGGGAATGGTGTCAGGATTTGTATGAAAGATACAATGCCGGTTCCCAGAAGAATCCGCTCAACACGAACCGCGTGAACCGTGGTGCCAGTTGGCTCGAGGAACCCGTGGACTGTCGTGTGACCTATCGCGACTACGTGGCACCCGACAACCGCTTCGGCTACCTTGGCCTGCGCCTCGCCCTGCAGTAGGCATGGCAGCGTGAAAAAAAACGGCCTGCCCTTATCTGCGAGCGATAAGGGCAGGCTTGTTTTTGATGGCCGGGGCGTTTATCGTGCCTCGACGTACTTGTGGAGAGTCTTGCGGACAGCACCGGCACCGGCAAAGAGCTCCTTCACCATGCCTTCTATCTGCTCGCCCAGGCCGGCTTCGTAGAGGTCGAGGCCGAAGACATCCTGGCGGCTGTACAGCTGGCGCAGGGGGCTCCAGTCCTGGTCGGCCTTGCCAATCTCCAGAGGAGCCACGATGGCCTGCAGTTCGGCCAGCATGGGGTCGGGCGACGGCTCGAAGGCCGTCAGGTCGTCCTTCAGACCCTTCAGATAGCGGGCATAGCCGGCCAGCGTGAGGGGAATGAGCACCAGGTTCTGCATGTCGAGTCCGCGGGCCACATACTTCTTGATGGTCTCGCCGAAACGGATGGGCAGCTTCTGCGAGGTGTCCATGGCGATGCGCTGGGGAGCGTCGGGCATGAAGGGGTTGGGCAGACGGCGGTTGATGACGGCACCGATGAACTCGTAGGGGTTCAGCACGCCCGGGTCTACAACCACAGGCATGGCCTCCATGTAGCCTATCTTCTGGATGAACGGGCGCAGGTCCTGGTCGGCCATCTCGGCAGAGATGAGCGTATAGCCCAGCATACAGCCGTAGATGGACATGGCGGTATGGAGCGGGTTCAGACAGGTGGTGACCTTCATGGTTTCCACCTTGTCGACGGTCTCGCGGGTGGTGTAGAGTGCACCGCCCAGGTCGAGTGGGGGACGGCCGTTGGTGTAGTGGTCTTCGATGACCAGATACTGCACCTCCTCGGCGTTGACGAAGGGGGCGGTGAAGGTGTGGCGCTCGGTCTCGATGTAGTCGTTGTCCTCGAAGCCGTCGTTGGCCAGCAGTTCCTTCACCTTCTCGTGGGGACGCGGCGTAATCTTGTCGATCATCGACCAGGGGAAGGTGACCCGGGTCTCGTCCTTCAGGTAGTCGAGGAAGGCCTGGGGCAGCAGTCCGTCGCTGACCCAGCGCTCAGCGTAAGCGAAGACGCCGGCCTTCACCTTGTCGCCATTGTGCGAGCAGTTGTCCATCGACTGCACGGTGAGCGGCAGCTGTCCGGCCTGGAAGCGCTCATAGAGCAGGGCGCACACCTTGCCCATGGCCAGGACGGGCTTCAGTCCGCGGGCCAGGTCGGCCTCGTTGTAGGTATAGCCTTTCTCGGTGATGGTGAACGAAATCATCTGCAACGACGGATTGCGGAAGATTTCGACCAGCCGCTGCCAGTCGGCAAACTGCGGGTCGGCCTTGAGGGCCTCGGTGACGCTGGCAATGACTTTCTTCTCGATGCTGCCGTCGGAGCAGAGGTTGACGCAGAGCGAAAGATTCTGGTAGGGGGCGTAGGCCTTGTCGATGACCTCGTAGTCGAAGGTTTCGGCCACGATGACGCCCCGGTCGTACTTGCCCGTGTTGAGGGCATCGTTGAGGATGGCGGCGGGGGAGGCACGGAAGATGTTGCCTCCGCCGAAGTGTACCCATGTGGGCTGCTTGGCAGTACGTTCGCGTACGGCCTGGATGTCAAACTTTGGGAGCTGGTAGCCCTTGGCTTCCCACTCTGCGGCGTTGAACTGTCCGCTCAGTATATCTTTCAGTTTCATAAGTAATAATTGAGTTGTTATAGTTTATTGATATAATTTGGGGCAAAGGTACAAAAAAATCAGGAATCAGACTGCTTTTTTCAAAAAAATGTGTACCTTTGCGGACATATTACAGTATAGAATAAAATGAAACGATTTACCGCATCATTGCTACTGCTGCTTGCCTGTGTGCTTGTCATGCAGGCACAAAGTCTGGCCGTACAGAGCTTTCGCTTGGACCAGACCGACCTGACAGCCAATACCACGGGCACCATCGTCATGGATCAGAATGGACAGAAATGTGCGCTCATCAGGGTGGAGACCACCCAACAGGGCTTTGCCTTCGACACAGGCTCTCTTGGCGTGGTGAAGACGGAACAGAAGGTGGGCGAGATATGGGTTTACGTGCCAGAAGGTGTCAAGCGCATCACCATCTCACACCAGCAGCTTGGCGTACTGCGTGATTATGACCTTGGACAGACCCTGAAGCGGGCCAAGACCTACATCCTGAAGCTTACTTCCGGCGAAGTGCAGACCATTGTCAAACAGTCTCGCACGTCGCAATATGTCGTTTTCCAGGTGCAGCCCCAGAATGCCGTTGTCACGCTCGATGGCGAGATGCTGCAGACGGCCGACGGCGTGGCCACCAAGATGATGCGCTTCGGTACCTACGACTATCGCGTGCAGGCTCCCAACTACCTGCAGGAAGTAGGTAAGGTGACGGTCAACGACCCGAAGCAGAAACACGTGGTCAGCATCACGCTGAAACCTAACTTCGCCCCGGTGACGCTCACCGTCGGCAACAATGCTGAGATATGGGTCAATGGCGAGCGCAAGGGGCAGGGTTCATGGACTGGCAACCTTGGAACAGGCACCTATGAAATGGAGACGCGGCTGGCCAACCACCGTCCGGCCACCACCACCCGCGACATTGCCGCCAGTGCCGATCCGCTCACCATCCAACTGAATGCCCCTACGCCCATCTACGGCGAGGCCGACATCAACTCCACGCCTGGCATGGCCGACATCTATATAGACGGTCAGAAGCGTGGCCAGACACCTCAACTGATAGAACAACTGCTCATCGGCCAGCATCAGGTGAGGCTGTCGCGTCAGGGATTTGCCGACTACAACGGCACCGTTACCATACGTGAGGGTGAGACGGCTACCGTCTCTGCTACCTTGAGCAATGCCGCCACCATCACCATCAGCAGTTCCAACCCGCAGGCCGCACTCTATATCGACGGGGTGGCACAGGGCACTGCTTCCGGCCAAAAACAAACCTCCTTTGGCGAGCATCAGGT
>CAMPCG010000229.1 GCA_946644025.1 uncultured Prevotellaceae bacterium
GCCAGCAGCCCGGCGACGAACCGGAGCCCACCACCTCCACCTTCCGCGACATCAAGCTCGACCTGACGCAACACCCCGAAGTGCTGACCGGGAACGACGTGCTCATCACCGTGGCTGAGGACGGCACCATCGGCACGACCGAGAATGAAGAGGAGGCTGCTGCTGCCGTCTGCGGTAATGTGCATAGCTATGGCAGCTCGAACTTCACGGCTATTGTGCCTGTGGAGGGTACGGTCAAGATAACCTACGCCACCCACGACTACGGCAACGACATCACCGTGACCGACGACAACGGCAACGAGGTGGCCAAGCTGAACACCAAGGGCGCCAAGTGGATGAACGACCACAGCAACGTGGCAGTGGCCTACTACCGCACAAACGAGCCCACCACGCTGCACTTCAGCAATGCTAACTACAACCCCTACTTCGCCGTGGAGGCCATCGACCCCGCTGACATCCCCGCCGAGGTGACCAAGTACACCGTGACCTTCGCCGCCGGCGAGGCTGACGGTGTGGCCCCCGCCCCCGTCGAGGTGGAGGCCGGCAGCAAGATTACTGCTCCGAAGAACTACACGCTCTATGCCGCCGACAAGACCCTGACGGGCTGGAGCGACGGCACGACGACCTACGCCGTGGGTGAGGAGATTACTCCCACCGCCGACATGACGCTGACCGCCCAGTACACCCCGAACGAGGTGAGCCTGGCCGACCGCACCGAGGCCGTGACCATCAGCTGCGACCTGAGCGGCTATAACGACGCGCCGAAGTACAACTTCCAGAACAACACGGGCATCATCGTCACCCAGGCCACCGTAGGCGGCAAGGCCATCGACGTGCGCATTGACGTAGATGCCACCAGCGGCAAGTTTGCCCACAACGGCAGCGGCTGGCACCAGGTGAACACAGGCACGAAGGTGAGCGTGCCCTCGTGCAAGGGAGCCACCTTCAGCGTGAAGACCTATCAGAACGCCAACGCCCTGAAGTTCGGCGAGACGGCTGCCACGGCCGAAGCCGACCCCGCTACCTACACCGCCACGGCCGACGACGCGGCACTGGTCATCGAGCAGACCGCCAACGGCTACTGGAACCAGCTGACCATCACCCTGCCCGTGGTGGAAGGTGAAGAGCCTGGTGACGAGCCTGGCGACGAACCCGTTGCCCAGGACATTACCGCTACATGGGACTATGCTAATGCCGACGTCATGAGCGAGACCATGGCACTCTCCGGCACGACGACCCCCGGCGAAGTGAACTCCGTGGAGCAGACGCTGAAGATGACCGTAGAGGCCAACAGCGCAACCTTCCGCAACAACGGCAACAACATTCAGGTACGCACAGGTGCCGTCTTTAAGATTCCCGTCAGGAACGTTGGCGACCTGGTGTTCGTTTCCGGCTATCCCGGCTATTCCAAGTATGCCATTGGCAACAACACCGACGAACTGACTGGTGACAACGAGTACAAGGCAAAGAACAGCGACGCCCAGCAGGGCTACGTAGCCGTCACCTCTCTGGACAATAACAACTACTATTATAAGATTTCCGTCACTCAGTACGCCCCGAAGGAGCCTACCACGCTCGACAACGAGGCTGCAACGGCTACCTTCCCCTTCAACCTGGGTACCGAGGGCCAGACCGCTACGTTCAGCAAGCCTGACTACTGGCTGACCAGCAAGGTGACACTGGGCAGTAACCTGTTCATCAAGGGCATGGATGCTAAGCAGCAGGGACAGACCGTCGTACAGACCAACGGAAAGGAGACCGCTGCCGGCGAGACCAACGCCATCCGCTTCCTCATTCAGCCTAAGTTCGGCTTCACCTTCACCCCGACCAAGGTGTCGCTGAAGGCTGCCAAGTACGGTACTGACAATGGTACCATCGACATCTCTTGGCAGAACGCCGACAACACCACCGTTTCACTGAAGACGGGTCAGGCTGTGACTCGTGACGCGGCTACTAAATACGAGTTCGACGTTACCGGAGCAACACCGGGCGAGGGCATCTGCGGCATAGTGGTTAACCTCTACGGACTGCAGGAAGGTAAGAACTTCGGACTGTCTGACATCATCATCGAGGGTACGCTCAACGGTACAGAGAAGGACGTTCCCGTACTGGAGTCGTTCAAGATTAACGGCACGACCTACCTGGTAGAGGACGTGTTCGGCACCGACTATGAGGCAACACTCGAACTGTCGAAGACCGAGCAGATGGTCAATGCCAACAACCCGCTGACTGACCTGACCGCCATCAACGGTGAGATTGGCGAGGTCACCTACGAGGGCAATGACACCGAGTGCACCGTAACCATACCGATGACGGCTGCCGACGTAGCACTCAACTACGTGCTCAACGTAGTGCAGAAGCCCGACTTCACCCTGACTTACCTCGACACCGACGGCACCCAGATGGGCACGCAGAAGGTGGAGAAGGATGCTGCCATCACCGAGTTCGCCGTTGACTTCAACGAGGCCAAGGCCGACGAGGGCTACAAGGTTCGCGGCTGGTTCGTCAAGGAGAGCGGCGGCCGTAAGTTCACCGTCAACGACATCATCACGGCCGACACCAAGCTGTATGCCGTAGCAACGGAGATTGAGAAGTCAAGCGAATATAAGAAATATACCTTTGCCCTGAATGACCAGTACTTCTATGCTGAGGACCACGAGGCATTCTGCCCGCACGATGACGCAAAGTGTAAGTTCCACGACACCACCCACGGCTGGTCATTCTATAATGGCGACAAGGTGGATCTGCTCGTAGGCCCGAAGGCCACCGTCTCTATCGCTCTCTGCCAGTATGGCAAAGGCACCAACATTCTCATTAAGAATGCTGCCGGCGAGACACTGGCTACGCTCGACGGCATTTCAACCACCGACGGCGATGTGGTAGCCTACAACTACGAAGGCGAGGCAGGCACGCTGACCATGGAAATGGCAGCTACCGGCGAGGCTTACATACACTACGTGAAGATTGTGAACACCACGACGACCAACTACGCAAGCGAAGGCAACTGGTACTTCGTGAAGCCTGGCGACGCCAGCAGCCTGATTGACGCGATTGACGCCGTCAACGGTCAGAACGCTTCCAAGGAGGCTGAGCGCTCCTTCATCTTCATTCCGAACGGCACCTATGACCTGGGCACCACCTGCCTCACCAACGTCAGTGGACACAACATCTCACTCATCGGTGAGTCGATGGAGGGTGTCATCATCAAGAACAAGCCCGAGGCTGAAGGCATTGGCGTAACAGCCACCATCCTGAACACAGGTACGAACAACTACTTCCAGGATCTGACCCTGCAGAACGAGTGGGATTACTACGGCATTGCCGGCGACGGACGCGCCGTCTGTCTGCAGGACAAGGGTTCGAACACCATCTGCAAGAACGTCACCCTGCTGTCGCATCAGGACACCTACTACACCAACAACCAGGACGGTAAGTACTACTGGGAGACCTCTGACATTCACGGAACCGTTGACTTCATCTGCGGCGAGGGCACCCTCTTCGTCAACAAGTCAACACTGACAGTCGAGAAACGTACTGCCGCTGGTTCGGGCGAATGCACCATCACGGCTCCGTCAACCAAGGCAGGCAACGAGTACGGCTACGTGTTCAGCGACTGTAAGATTGAGAACAATGCCGAGAAGTACAACTACGGACGTGCCTGGAACAACGCTCCACGCTGTGCTTACATCAACACCACGGTTAACGACGACAAGCTGAATGCCAGCCGCTGGACGCTGAAGGGCATGAACCAGTATCCTGCCACGGCATTTGTGGAGTACAACACGATGGACGAGGACGGCAACGTCGTTTCACCTGACAGCTACATCGTGACCTTCACCGCCGGCAAGAGCGACGCCACCAATCCTGACTTTGAAACCATCCTGAGCGAGGAACAGGCTGCTGCCTTTGCACTCGACAAGGTATTCACCGACTGGACACCCGCAGAACTGGCTAAGCAGGTGGAGACCGACCCGAAGGCTGAGCTGGAGGACGGCACCATCACTTGGACAGCCGTTGACGGTGCAACAGTATATGCCATCTACGACGGTGAGATGCTGCTGGGCCTCGTCTTCAACGGAACCTCATTCGATGTTTCCGACACGCAGGGCGCTCCGAGTCTGGATGAAGAAGTCACCGACAACACCACTACCTACACCATCCGCGTTGGTAACATCATGGGCGGACTGAGCGAGGACTTCCCCGTCACCAAGACCACGGGCATCCGTCAGCTAACACCCAACACCCAACAGCCTGCAACCATCTACGACCTGCAGGGCCGTCGCGTCAACACCACGACCAAGGGTGTCTATATCATCAATGGCAAGAAGGTGGTTGTGAAGTAATCTTTCTCTCACCCTTATTATAATAAGGTATAAGCCCCATAGGCCGTAAGGTTTATGGGGCTTATTTCTCATAAGCCCTATATGCCCCATAGGCCCCATAACGTAAACGCTTACGTAAAAAAAGAGCCCAGAACGTTTCTTGATTTAAATTAATTTGCTTAACTTTGCACAAATATTTTTTTATTAATTAAAAACTACTAATTTATGTCTGGTAATTTAAAGAGTATTAAATTGGCGCTGATAGGGGCCTTCCTGTTCTTGGTAGGCAGCATTTCGGCGCAGACTGTCAAGGTGACAGTTACCGACGAGACTGGCGAACCCGTCATTGGCGCAAGCGTCATTGAGAAGGGCTCACAGAACGGAGGTATTACTGACATTGACGGTATTTTCAACATCACGTTGAAAGGTAGTAAGCAGATTGTGATTTCATACATCGGTATGAAGACACAGACTGTGGATGGTAAGGGAAAGACAGCCATTGACGTAGTCCTGAAGGACGATGCCACGGGTCTGGAAGAAGTCGTGGTCATCGGTTACGGCTCGGTCCGCAAGAAGGACATCACGGGTTCGGTAGCCACCGTCAACAGCGAGACGCTGCAGGCCGTGCCCGTAGCCAACGCTTCGGAGGCACTGACCGGTAAGCTGGCCGGTGTGCAGGTGACGACGACTGAAGGTTCGCCCGACGCCGACGTGAAGATTCGCGTGCGTGGCGGTGGTTCTATCACCCAGTCGAACGACCCGCTCTACATCGTCGATGGCTTCCCCGTTGACGGTATCAGCGACATTCCTGCCAACGACATCGAGGACATCACCG
>CAMPCG010000230.1 GCA_946644025.1 uncultured Prevotellaceae bacterium
CTTTTCGTCAGCCGATTGCGAATCCCCTCCCACGCGCTGCAGGGCCTCGATGGCGGCCACCTGCGTAGGTATGCGGTAGTCGCGCCAGGAGTAGAGGGCCCGCGGCGTGTCGTAGTAGCGGCCGATGTCCTCGCGGAAGACGGTATACTCGACGAGGCTCTTCACGTATTTCTTCGCCAGCTTAGGCTCCTTGACCGAGAAGACGACGGCGGTCATGGCCTTGCCGTAGATGCTCTGGTTCTTGATTTCCTTCTTCAGCAAATCCAGCAGGTAGTCGTTGGCGGCCTCCACCTTGCGGGGCAGCTCACGCCCGTCGACGGCGCAGATATAGAGCCAGTCGAGGGTCGTCTGGTCGGGGAACGAAGGTTTAAAGCCTTCCTTCTCCAGGCGTTTCATCTCTTTCACGATGTCGACAATCTCGTTGCCCATGAACTTGAAAGCCTTGGTGAGCATCTTCGCGGCCTCGTCGTCATTACCCGACGCCGACGAGCCGGGAATGGCGGCATTGAGACTTCTCAGTCGGGTAATCATCTGGCTGATGCTCACGGTCATGTACCACGAGCCGCGCATGTCGGGCCACCAGCTCCACGAGCCGTCGCGGTTCTGCAGTTTCTTCATTTTCCCGATGGCATTGTCCAGTCGCTGGTTCATCATGGCGGCGTCGAAGAAGTCGGCCAGCCGCTCCTTCTGCTCCTGCTCGCGGTTGGCGTCGGCCACCCAGGGCGTCTCGTCGAGCACGAGGTCCTTCAGGTCCTGGTTTTTGGCGAGGCTGCTCATGAGCGATGTCTCCGTGCCCTCTTCCTGCTGCCACTGCTCGAACGTCTCCTTGACATTGGGGTTCTGGGCGATGATGTTCATGCCGATGGTGTTGGCATAGAGCGAGGCGGCCTGACAGATGGCGCAGTCGTCGTGGGGATGGCCGATGGCGGGCAGGGCCTGAATCATGAGCCAGGCGGGGTTGTTGGTATATTCGAGGGTAAACTTCGCATCGCGGACGCCGTCGGGCACGAGGCTCTTCAGGTCGATGTTGAGCGTTCCCGGCTTGTGCTGTGTGATGGGCATGGTGCGTATGACGTGCTCCATGTCGGGCAGCAGGGGCAGGTAGTGCTGTTCGCCGTCGCTGAATCCCTCGCCCTTGTAGCTCACTCGTGCGATGAGCAGCGCGGCGTCGGCGGGCAGCTCGCGGCAGTCCACGTCGAAGGCGGCCGTTGCCGTGCCGTCGGCCTTCACCGTGACGTCGAGCGTCTTCTCAAAGACCATGCTTTCGTCCTCTGGGTCAAGGAGCTGTAGCCGGGCCTTGCCGCTGATGTCTCGGTCGGTGGTATTGAAGACGCGGGCGGTGATGACGGCCTGGTCGCCATGTCTGAGGAAGCGCGGCATGTTGGGCTGCACCATGACCTCCTTGCGGGCCACGGCCTCGCCGTCGATGATTCCGCAGAACATATCCTTCGTGTGGGCGGCTCCCATGAAGCGCCACGTCGTGAGGCTCTCGGGCAGGGTGAAGCGCAGGGCTACGTGGCCGGTGCTGTCGGTGGTGAGCTGCGGCATGAAGAACGCCGTCTCGTTCAGGTTCTCGCGCACCTCGACCTTTTCCTCGCTGTCGCCGGTGTCGGCGGCCCCTATCTCTTCCTCGGCGCTTTCCATTTCGTCGGCCGTAGCCCTACTCGCGGCACTGTCATACATCATCTCAGTCTCGACAACGGCATTCTTGGATAACATCATCGGTGCTTCCTCCAGCACCATGCCACCAATGGCTCCCGCGAGACGGCCATGATAGCGTCGGGGTACCCACCGCGTAGGATAGAGATCGTGGTCGAAATGGCTGAATTCAAGCCCTGAAACGAAGGAGACGTCCTGCCGCAGATAGCCGCTCCAGGAGAGGCCACCCCAGGAGCCATAGTTCCAGCTCGTAGAGGGCGTTGGGAGCCACAGCGACGTGCCGAGGCTCCAGTTGTGGGCCTCCAGCTGGTCGAGGCTCTTGTCGTAGAGCGTGGCCATGAGCTGTGCGTCGGCGGGTGTGCCGTCGGGTCTGACGATGCGCAGCGTCCACTCCTCCTGCTGTCCCGGCGTGAGTCGGTCGCGGAAGGTTTCCCACTCCAAGCGCAGGTTGGTGTCGGGCAGCGGACGGGCGATGCTGGCCTGATGGCTGTGTACCTTGCCGTTCTTCACCCAGGCGTAGGTGAGCAGCAGCCCATTGCCATACTCCTCCTCGTAGGTTATCTTGAAGTTGATAAGGGCGTTGCTCATGTCGCGGCAGCCGCTGTCAATCACCTTCTTGCCGGCATAGATGGCGTAGACGATGTGCAGGTCGGGGTCCGACGCTCCCACCTGCAGGGTGACGGGCTTGCCGTCGCGGGGGAAGCGCGAGTCGCTCACGTAGAACCAGTCGTCGGTCTCTTCGGCGGGTGTGGTGTCGTCGAGCGAGAACACGGTGAACGACTGCTGCAGCGTCTCTCCGCGGCAGACGGCGTCGAGCGTGTGGCGTCCGCTCTTCAGGCTGGGTATTTCCACCTCGTCGTCGGTGCTGGCCGTGAGCCACTGTCCGCCGTCGAATCGGTATTTCACTTGCTCCGTCAGCTCATTGCCCGAGGCGTTGCGCAGCGAGAAGCTGACCGTTCCGCCCTCTTCGCGCAGCATCTTGTCGGGCAGGTCGGCGCTGAAGGCCAGCGGCTTGTTGCCCATGGGCAGCGACATGCTTCCCACGTGGGTCTCGCCCGCCTGGTCGGTGACGTCGGCCGTTACCACGAAGTTATAGAACATGGTGTAGCGCGTCTTGGGCACGACGATGGGCACACCGATGGTGAACGTGCCGTCGTCGGCGGTCACCGTCTCGCCCTCGGCCAGCACCTGGTCGTCGCTGTCCTGGCCAATGACCATCTGGTTCCAGTACGAGTAGTAGGAGAACCACCAGTAGGCGCGCCGGCGCATTACCTTGTACTTCACCTTGGCGCCCTGCACCTTGACGCCGGAGTACGTGCGGGCCGTACCCACCACGCTGACGGTGTCTCCGTCGGCGTAGGCCGTCTCCACACGAGGCATCTCCACCTCAAACGTCGGGCGCTTATACTCCTCCACGCGGAAGCTGTCGCTGTAGGTGTTGGCAATCTTGTTGCTGCCGCGCTTGCACAGAGCCTTCACGGTGTAGATGCCGGCCAGCCCCGACGCGGGCAGCTTGAAGTCGGCACTGCACGTGCCATACTCGTCGGTGACCGCCTCTTTCGTGGCCACCGTCTTATCGTTGGCATCGTGCAGCTCCAGCGTGACCTTCACCCCGGCATCGACGGCGTGATTGATTTTCTCGTACCGACGATAGAGGATGACGGCGGCGTGCACCGTCTGGCCTGGCCGGTACATCTGGCGGTCGGTATAGACGCTGCCGCCGTAGCTCTCGTCACTGCCGGCGTAGTAGCTGAAGTTGTCGCTCTCGCTGAAGGAGCGACAATACTTGTCGTCGCCGTAGGTGGCAAAGATGGTGCAGTCACGCTCCTTCTCCTGCCGGGTGTATCTGCACTCGCCCCGCTCGTCGGTGGTCAGCTTGAAGCTCTTCACGTCGCTGTAGTAGCCCGTGTGGGACGTGATGTGTATCTGTGCGCCCTTCAGCGGCTGGCCCGTGATGGCGTCGACGGCCACCAGGCGCAGCTCCCTGCCGGGCATGGGCTGGACGATGACGCGCACATTGCTCACGAAGAGCAGCTGGCGCGAGACGCGCGTGGCGGGGGTGCTCGCCAGCTCTATCATGTACACGCCGACGGGCAGCGGGGCCAGGCGCAGCACGCTGTCGAACAGCTCGTATTCCTTATGCCGGCCCAGCTCGATGTTCTTCGTCAGGTCGGGCTGCGGCGTGAGCAGGCGCTTCACGTGGTCGTCATACTCGTATTTATTATCGGGATTATGGGGGAAGGTGCCGTCGCACTTCACGCTGTACACCTTCATGGTCATCGCCGTGATGCCGCGCATGTTGGTGAGGCTGATGTCGCTCCACTGTCCCGTGGTGACCACCTGGTTGTCCAATTCGCCATGATATTTCAGGGCGATAAGTCCCCACCGCTTGTTGCGCAGCGTGTCGATGCGTTTCCACTTCTTCCATCGGTTGAGGGCCATGTCTATATAGGCTATCTTCTGCTCTGCCGTGGCGCGTGTCTGCTGCTCCATGAACAGGTAGCGCTCTATGGCCGCCTCGCCGCAGGCGTCAAGGTCGCCGAAGCGGTCGATGAGGCTGTCCAGGCGCTGCAGGTAGGGCGAGTTGTCGAGCGGCTCCATCTCGCCGTTGCGCTGCTGCTTGTAGAGCTGCACGGTGGCCAGCAGCTCGGCCGTGCGGTTGCCCGACGTGGCGTAGTAGTCGCGCAGCACGTCGAAGCGCCGCGCCTCGTAGCCTATCACCGAGAGCAGGTCGTCGTCGAAGAGCTCGCTGTCGCTGCCCTTGTCGATAATCGTCTTGTAGGCATCGGTCTTGGTGGCGGCCAGCAGGTCGGGGTGCTGCAGCGCGCGGTTGTAATACTCGTCGGCAATCTGCTCGTAGCGGTCCTCGTCGAGCACGCTGTTGTTCTTGTAGACATAGCCCAGCACGGTGCAGTAGACGGCCCTCAGCACACTGTCCTTGGCCTCCTGCTCGCGCACCTTGAGGCGCTCCACGGCGGGCTCCAGCGAGTCGGGGCTGACGCTGCAGAGCGACCGGGCCTCTTGCAGCTCGGCCTTCAGCAGCATGGCATAGTCGCCACTGCCCTCGGCCTGGGTGGCGATCTGGCGCAGCAGCTTCTGCTCCGTCTGAGGAAGGTCATCGTCGATGGCCTCCTGCACTTTCTTCCACAAATCGTCCATACTATTTTGTCCGGAGATAAACATAGGTATTAATAATAAAAAAAGATTTAGGATTGTTCGTTTCATGGTTGTCAACATCTTTAGCGTTATATATCATATAACGACCGTACTGTCAGTTTATTGCAGTGTAAACGCTCAAACTGAGAAATAGAGCCGTTCCAATGACGGGAAGGAGCCGTTGGAAAGTTGCCTCTGCCCGTATTTTAAATGGTGAAAGGTTACGGGAAATCTTCAAACGCTGACAGTGTTTGTATAAACACAGGCAGTATTTGTATAAAGGCTCTACAAGAATTAGTGTGGATAACCTCGGATGAGACGCACTATTCATGCTT
>CAMPCG010000231.1 GCA_946644025.1 uncultured Prevotellaceae bacterium
CTGGAGGGTGGCTTCCACGGTGGCGACTTCGTCCAACAACGCCGAAGCTGCGCTGCGCGGGTAGAGGCCCACGGCCGTGCCGCACTTACTGTTGACGTAGCTCTTGATATCGCCGATGGTGGTGACGACGCCGTCGATGTTGCTGTCGAGGCTCTGGACGGGCGAGTAGGTGATGCCTTCGAGGGCGTTGCGCCCTTCGGCGTCGGTGAGCACGAAGGTGAACATCCACTTGTTCAGGCGGATATTGCTGGCGCTGACGTAGGGCAGCTTGATGAATACTTTGTTCCATCCGGCCTGGAGGCTGACGGGCATGGGGGCGCGGGCGGTGAAGTTCTCGTTCTGCAGATCCACCTCGCTGCTGATGCTCTTGCCGCTGTTGGCCCAGGTGGGCGGTGCCACCTCGGTGCCGTTGACCCAGATGCGCGAGCCCTTGCGGTCCCACGTGCCGGCGTCGGGTGCCTTGTCGTTCTCCGAGCGGCTGTAGTTCTGGAACTCGATGAGGGCACCGGCGGTCTGTGCCACGGGCGAGTAGACGTAAGTCCAGGCGTAGGCCGTGGTGTTCAGCTGCGGGTTGCTGAAGAAGGCCGGCACGGTGGTGCCCCATACGTGGCGCAGGTAGATGGCACCGCCGGTGGCCATGCTGGTGGCGTAGGTCTGACCGTCGTAGGTGTACTCGTCGGGCAGCACGTCGGCCGTACTCTCTTCGGGCGGGAAGACGCTGCTGGCTGTGCCGCCGTTGGGGAAGGCCTGCGTGATGCGCCACTTGATGTTGGTCTGCCGGACGTAGGGGATGCTCTCGTCCTGCAGCCATGTACCTTTATAATATAGGAAGCGACGCTCCCAGTCGGCAAATTCCTCGAACTCCGAGCCGCTGTTGGGCAGCGTGGTGCCGCCGACTTCAATGTACTGCTGGCCGCCGCCCATCCAGCCGCGCTCGGCGGTGGCGATGGCGTTGGCCCAGAGGTTGTTCTGGCGGATGATGTCGGTCTCGGTGGGCGTCTTGCGGTCGTTCCAGAGGCCGCTGATGGCGCCAGCCACCTCGGCGCTGCCCTGCGACTGGTAGTAGATGTTGCTCTTGTAGATACCCACGAGGTCGGCAAAGACGTCGAAGTGGTTGATGTAGTTGTAGCGGCAGTCGATATTGGGCAGGCCGTCGATCTTCCGTCCGGCGGTGCCCCACATCTCGGTCATGTCGATGTAGGGGAGGTTGGCCTTGCTGATGGTGACGCCACTGATGGGGTTCCAGACAAGGCACTTGCGCCCGAGTGTCTCCTTGACATACTGCGACATCTCGTTGACGAAGGCGGCGGTCGTCCCGGCCTCGTCGCAGCCGATGTGGAGATAGGGTGCGAGGGGGAAGGCGGCAGCCAGCTCGTCGAGCAGCGCCTTGAGCACGGGCTTACCCTGCTCGCTGTTCATGGCGAAGCCCATGGCGGTCTGGAAGGCCTGGCTGTGGCCGGGCATGTCAATCTCGGGGATGATGATCATGCCGCGCTCCGCGGCGTAGGCTTCCAGCTCGGTGCATTGCGCCTGGGTGTAGTAGCTGCCGGCAAAGCGCGTCATGGCCGAGGATGCGTTGAGCTGGGGATAGGTTTTCGACTCGAAGCGGAAGCCTTGGTTGTCAGTGAGGTGCCAGTGAAAGACGTTGACCTTGAAGCGCGACAGCAGGTCGACCTCATGCTTCAGTTCGTCGAAGCTGACAAAGGAACGGCCCACATCGTGCATGTAGCCGCGCAGCTTGAAGGCGGGGTAGTCGGTGATGCTCACGCCGGGGATGGCGGTGCCGCCGGTGGCAGCAGCGAGCTGCATCAGGGTCTGTGCGGCGCGGATGACGCCGGTCGCTGTGGCTGCTAGAATGGTGATGGCATTGGCGGTGACCTCAAGTTTGTAGCCCTCGTTGGGGAAGCCTACCAGGGTGTAGTCGAAGGTGCCGAGGGTGGAGGCGTCAACGATGTTGACGCACACGGTGGCAGCAGCAGAAGCACTCTGGTTGGGGAAGAGGGAAGCCAACAACGTGGAGCCGGTAGCGTCCGTGATGCTCACGGTCTGACTGAGGTCGAAGGAGGCTCCGTTCTCGGTCAGCTCATGGGGCTTAGGCAGGAGCAACGAGGTAGCGGTCTGGGCAACGACGTTGACACTCCCCATCAACGACAGGAGCAGTAATGGCAGTAAGGTTTTCAGTTTCATATCGATAAGCATTTACGGTTTTCTGGCCGCAAATATACAAGGAATTATGTGAAAAGACAAATTTATTCCTATTTTTATGGCCATCATCCTCTGATTTGGCACCTCTTTTGTCATTTTTCTCCTCATTAGATAGGCAGGTAAAGCCTTTCCCACATACAAGAATCGGCGTCCCGCTGTAGGATGCAAAGGCCCTATGATACAATACTGACGTAAGGTCTCGCTGAATTATATTTATCAAATAAGGTTAAGACCGAGCTCTGATGCTGCTTTGTGTCTTTTTCTGCGTTCTCGTCTCAAAAAATGGAGAAAAAGTTGCATGGAAACTAAAAAAGGTACGCGCAAGAGCGCGAGATTAAAAAATGTTGTGTAACTTTGCGGGCAGAATAAACTTTACGCTCGGCTTTGCCGCTTCTTCGAGCGATTGCGAGTCTGAAGAACTCTAAACTTCCAAACTGCTCTAAACTCTAAACTTTAAACTCTAAACTAATATGCCCTCCCCAGCTCCCTCTCGCGGCTTCGAGCGCCTCTCGTGGCTGCAACGCATCGGCTTCGGCTCCGGTGACCTGGCACAGAACCTTATCTTCCAAACGGTAGCCTGCTACCTGATGATTTACCTCACCACCGTATTGAAGATCAATCCGGCCTTTGTCAGCGGACTGATTCTCACGGTCCGCCTCATCGACTGCTTCTGGAGCCCCATCGTGGGGCGATATATCGACAACCGCAATCCCCGGTTAGGCAAGTACCGCACTTACCTCCTCTACGGCGGCATCCCACTGACCATTGCGGCCTGCCTGCTGATGTTGCCTCAGGCTGCCACGTGGTCCGTGACCATGAAGATGATCTACGCCACGGTCAGCTACACTGTGCTGAGCATGATTTATTCCGTGGTCAACATCCCCTATGGTTCCATCATGGCCAGCATGACCCGCGACAACGACGAAGTACTCATCCTCACTTCCACGCGAATGGTCTGCGCCAATATCGGTCAGATTGTTGTCCAGGCAGGCTTCCCCATCGGACTCGCCATGTGTGTACATATGGCCATCGACTGGAACCAGGCCACCTTCATGGCCATCGGTACGATTCCTGCATTCATCATCCTGCCCTCGATGCCAATCTTGAAGAAATGGCTGGGCAAGAAAGGACTGTACTATACGCTGCTGTGCGTCGGCCTGATAGGATTCGCCATGCTCTTCGTCATCGGCAAGTTCTTCGATGTCGCCAGTTACAACACCCTCGTTCAGACGGCCAAGGTGATGACGGGCGTGGGCCTGCTGGTCGGTTCCCTGATGTGGGCCCTGGTGCCGGAGGTCATCACGGAGGCAGAATATCGCACGGGCAACCGGCCTGCCGCCACGGTGAATGCGCTGGCCGGCGTGGCCTTCAAGGCCGGGTTCTCCGTCGCGGGCTGGATCACCCCACTGGTGATGGGCATGATAGGCTTCAACTTCGCCAGCGAGGAGTCCGCGCTGCCGACCGAGCCGAGCGCCTGGTTCACGGTGACGTGCGTATTCGCTCTCGTAGGTTTTGTCCTCCTGATGCTGTGTTTCCTGAGCAGCAAGGAGAACATCACCACGACGCCCGAGAAGCCCGTCACGTTCGGCGAGATGTGGCAGGAGTTCAAGGCCAACAAGTGCCTGCAACTGGTGCTGAGTATCTTTGTGGTGGTGTTCCTCGCCTCCTTCATCAGCGCACCCGTGAATGCCTATTACCCCAAACTGGCCAATTACTCTGAGATCGCCCAGAATGCCATCCTACTGTTCACGACCATCATTCCCGCCGCGCTGCTCATCATCGTGGGCTACCTTATTTATAAGTATCCCCTGACGGACGAAAGGCTGGACGAGATGAATCAAGAGATCGAAGCAAGAACACCCGCCCAGTAATCCATTTTTCACTCTTCACTTCCCATTTCCCATTTTTCACTTTTCACTTTTAACTTTTCATTTTTAATTTCTCATATGTCCCCCCGCTACCTCTTCCCGGCCGACTATATGGCCGACCCCGCCGCCCACGTGTTCGGCGACTGTTTATACATCTATCCTTCCCACGACCGCGACTCGGGCGATGCCTTCGACGATGACGGAGGCCACTTCCAGATGCGCGACTACCATGTCCTCTCGCTCTGCGGCGACCCCATGACCGCCGAGGTCGTGGACCACGGCGTCATCCTGGACATCGACCAGGTGCCCTGGGCCGAGAAACAGCTGTGGGACAGCGACGTGGTGGAGAAGGACGGCAAGTACTACCTCATCTTCTCGGCCAAGGACTACAACGGCGAGTTCCACCTCGGAGTGGCCATCGCCGATCGTCCCGAAGGTCCTTTCATCGCTCAGCCTCAGCCTATTCGCGGCGCGCTGAGCATCGACCCCTGCGTCTTCAAGGACGACGACGGTCAGGTCTATTGCTACTACGGCGGCCTGTGGGGCGGACAGCTGCAATGGCACGTCCCCTTGGCAGCCCCCTTCGCTCCCATCGCACTGCCCGACACGGCTCCCGCACCCGCCGGCTATGTGGACATCGGTCATGCCCCCGACCGACGCACACAGCTCTATGCTCCCGCCGATGCTCCCGCCCTGCCCTCGCTGGTGGCCAAGATGTCGGATGATATGTTGCAGTTTGCCGAGGCACCGCGCCCCGTGGTCATCACGGATGACGAGGGTAACCCCCTGCGCGCCTCGGATCCCCACCGTTTCTTTGAAGCCTCGTGGATGCACAAGGCTGGTGGCCGCTACTACTTCTCCTACAGCACCGGCGACAGTCATCTGCTCTGCCTGGCCGTGGGCGACTCGCCTTATGGCCCCTTCCGCTTCCTCACGGAGCTGCTGCAGCCCGTGGTGGGGTGGACCACGCACCACTGCGTCGTCAACTACCTGGGCCGCTGGTGGTTGCTACACCACGACTGCGTACCCTCCAACGACATCACCTGGCTCCGCAGCCTGAAGGTCATGCCG
>CAMPCG010000232.1 GCA_946644025.1 uncultured Prevotellaceae bacterium
CTCGACCGCAAGCTGCAGGAGCTGAACAGCGACTACGAGGCCAAGCGCTACAAGGACATCACCCTGCAGCCGCTGGAGATTGTCGTAGCCCGCCGGGGACTCTTCAACGACTGGCTGAAGTCGCGCGGCAAGCTGGGCGGACAGCACAAGGTGCCGCGACTGAGCAACAGCCGCGAGCACATAGACCAGCTGCTGGCCATGCAGTGAGGGCGTTGGACGTTGGGTGGAATGTTCTGCGGCTAACTCCAACACCACACCCACAGCACCCACACTACCCACCCATCACCCACAACTCACCCACGCCCCCCCTAAACATAAATTTATTACTTACAAAAAAAGATACCATCGCAATGATCACATTCATGGTGAGCCTTTTGGCTCTTATTTTGGGCTATTTCCTTTATGGCCGTTTTGTGGAGCACATGTTCGGTCCCGACAACCGCCCCACTCCAGCCCTGGCCAAGGCCGACGGTGTAGACTTCATCGTCCTGCCGGGATGGAAGATTTTCATGATTCAGTTTCTCAACATTGCCGGCACAGGCCCCATCTTCGGTGCCATCATGGGCGCCAAGTTCGGCCCCGTGGCCTATCTGTGGATTGTCCTGGGCTGCATCTTCGCAGGCGCCACCCACGACTACCTGTCGGGTATGCTCTCCGTGCGCCACGGCGGTGCCAACCTGCCTGAAATCATCGGCGACTACCTGGGCAACGCCACGAAGAAGGTGATGCTCGTCTTCTCCGTGTTCCTGCTCGTCATGGTGGGCGCGGTGTTCGTCTTCAGCCCGGCGAAGATTCTGGGCGGACTGTGGGAGCCGCAGTTCGTGGTCGACAGCTGCGGAAAGTACTTCTTCTGGATTGTCGTCATCTTCATCTATTACCTCATCGCCACGATGATGCCCATCGACAAGATTATCGGCAAGATTTACCCGCTCTTTGCCTTCTCCCTGCTGTTCATGGCGGCAGCGCTGATGGTGGTGCTCTTCATCAAGATGCCCGACATTCCCGAGCTGTGGGAGAGCGGCCTGGGCAACATGGGCGCCTCTGCCTTCGGCTCTACCGAGAGCGTCTTCCCCTGCCTGTTCATCACCATTGCCTGCGGAGCCATCAGCGGTTTCCATGCCACTCAGAGCCCGCTCATGGCCCGCTGCATGAAGAGCGAGAAGATGGGCCGCCCCATCTTCTACGGCGCCATGATTACCGAGGGCATCGTCGCCCTGATATGGGCCACCGTGGCCATGTACTTCTTCTACGACCAGCCCACTCCCGGCTATCTGCAGATTGCCGGCGGCGAGGCTGCCATCAACGATGCCCCCTCGGTGGTGAACATCATCTGCAACGACTGGCTCGGCATCGTCGGCGGCGTGCTGGCCCTGCTCGGCGTGGTGGCAGCGCCCATCACCAGCGGCGACACCGCCCTGCGCAGCGGACGACTCATCCTGGCCGACTTCATCCACCTGGAGCAGAAGAGCATTCACAAGCGCCTCTACATCTGCGTGCCCATGTTCCTCACCGTCATAGCCCTGCTCGTATGGCAGATGTCCAACCCCAAGGGCTTCGCGCTCATCTGGAGCTGGTTCGGATGGAGCAACCAGACGCTCTCCGTCTTCACCCTCTGGGCCATCACCGTCTATCTGGTGCTCAAGAAGAAGAACTACTGGGTGACGCTCATCCCCGCCCTCTTCATGACCACCGTCTGCATCACTTTCCTCTTCTCCGTCCAGCTATTCAAGCTCGGCGACACCGCCGCGGGCCTCATCGCCGCCGCCACCCTGCTTGTATCGGCAGTGTGGTTCATTCTCTGGAAGCAGAAGAAATCGACAAGCAACAATATTAACAACAAATAAATTATGAAAAAGTTCCTCCTTATCCTTTTCTGCGGGCTGCTGACCACGCTGGCCGGCCACGCGCAGAGCCCCCAAGAGATTGTTCCGCCCTTCGCCAAGGACAAAATCTACGTGGGCGCCAGCCTTACCGGCCTTGGCCTGAACTACAACAGCAACGAGAAGTGGCACCTGGGCATCGACGCCCGTGGCGGCTGGTTCTTCAACGACGACTGGCTGCTGCTGGGCACACTGGGCATCGACACCCGCTACCACAACTACGACACGTTCACCCTTGGCGCCGGCGTGCGCTATTACATCGAGCAGAACGGCCTCTACCTCGGTGCAGGCGCCAACTACGTTCACGTGGTGGGCATCGACGACTTCCGCCCCACGGTGCAGGTGGGCTACGCCTACTTCCTCAACGGCACGGTGACCATAGAGCCCGAGGTCTACTACAGCCAGAGCTTCAAGAACCACTCCGACTTCAGCGGCTTCGGCGTGAGGGTGGGCATCGGCCTCTACTTCAACGAGCTGTTCAAGTAAAGATAGTCAAACATCAGTGTCCGGGGACACGGCCTGAAAGGCCAATAAGCAGTCAGCCCAGGGCAGCGCCCTGGGTATAGGTCCGTGACGGGAAAAACGCCCTGCAAGGGCAAAAGCGTTAAAAATCAATGCTTTTGCCCTTGTAGGGCGAATTTACTTCCATCGCTTCCCCCGGGGCGCTGCCCTGGGCTGACTGCTTATTGGCCTTTCAGGCCGTTTCTCTTTCAGGCCGAGCGCAGGCCGTGTCCTCGGACAACAATAATTGTTAAATAGCCACCCCGTGGTGCAGTCTTTGGTCATTTTTTGCACCTTAAAAATGGAACACCAATCGACTGCACCATTATGGGAAAGACACTTCACTTCATTTCGGTCCTCTCCGTCCTCCTGTCTCTTCTGCCGGCCGGCGCCTCGGCCCAGAGCGACTTTGAGCGGGCAGTGGCGGAGAGAGGCTACGCTCCTGTCGTGGCCGACCTGAGCGACTTTGAGCGCATCTGTATCGACGAGCCCCGCCTGGCCCTGGTCAACCTTACCGGCTTCAGCTCCATGCCTGATAGGAAGACCACCACCGTGAAAGGCTACATGGAGGTGTACGACGGCAACGGCGTCTATTTCCGCAAGCCCGTCGCCCTTTCAGGCCAGGGCGGATACACCATCCGCTTCCCCAAGAAGAACTTTGTGTGCCACTTCACCGACGCCCAGTGGAACGAGGACGGCGGCGCAGAGCTGAAGATAGGCCAGTGGGTGGGGCAGGACGCCTTCCACTTCAAGGCCTTCTACACCGACTTCACCCGCGGGCTGGGCGAGGTGGGTTACAAGCTCTTCAGCCAGATGGTGGCCGACCGCCGGCCCTACTGGGAGCGCGGCGGCTATTACCGCGACAGCGCCGCCCGCTGCTTCCCCGACGGGTTCCCCTGCGCCGTCTACCTGGGCGGACGCTTCTACGGCATATTCGCATGGCAGCTGAAGAAGCACCGTAAGAACATGAACCAGCTGAAAGACTGCGACGCACACATACACCTCGACGGCAACCTGCGCGACGACTACATCTTCCGCGGAAAAATCAGCTGGAGCCAGTTCGAGGTGCGCACTCCCCGTAAGCTCTACGGCTACCGAGGGGCCGTCTACAACGGCAACTACCCCTGCGAGCTTATCGACGAGACGAGCGACGGCTACGACCTGCCCGCCGACCCCGCCGACATACGCGCTGCCAAGCAGCTCAGCGCCAAGGTCAAGCGCCACATCGTCGACATGAGCAGGTACTGGGACGAGCTGCGGGCCATGGAGCAGGACGGCGCCGACACCGCGGCCATGCGCCGCGAGATAGAGCGCCGGTACGACATTGAGGCGCTCATAGACTACGCCGTGCACTATTACTTCACCCGCAACGGCGACGGTACGCTCAAGAACTGGCAGTGGTTCACCTACGACGGGCGACGGTGGGCCGTCACGCCCTACGACCTCGACCAGACCTTCGGCATCGGACTCTACGGAAACATAGAGCCGCCCCACCGGCCCCTCGACCGCCTCACCTCAGGACCCTTCTACTGGACCGACCGCTACTATGCCGACGACATAGCCCGCCGCTACGCCGAGCTGCGGGCGGCCCGCGTGCTCGACTATGTCAACGTCACCACCCTCATCGACGACTGGTGCGGGCGCGTAGGCAGCGACCTCTACCTGCAGGAAGAGCAGCGATGGGCCGCCAGCCCCTGCTACAGCGACGCCCAGTGTAACACGGGGTGGGAGAGCGTAGGTCTGGACGACCCCGAGTACTGGCTCTCGGGGCAGGGCAATTACGACCCAAACCACACCTACCAGGCGGGCGACGTCTGCTGGCTGGAAGGCCGCTTGTGGCGCGCCACAGCCACCGTAAGAGCCGTAAGGCCCTTCCTCGTCAATGCCAACAGGGACAGCATGGAGCGCCTCTGCTCGTGGGTGCAGGGCCGAATAGACTTCCTCGATGCCTGCTTCGCCTACGACGACGGCGCGCAGCGCGTCGACAATCCCGTCCTCGACTCTTCCACCAACCGCCTGCAGGCCATCTACACCCTCGGCGGCCTCAGGGTAGACGCTCCCACGCCGGGACGCACCTACATCTTCCGCTACACCGACGGCACATCGCGCAAGGTCGTGGTGAGGTAGGCGCGCCGACAGCGGAGGAGGATTCCCCCTCCGCTGTCATCGCACTGTTTCGCGTGGATTTGATTATTCATACATATCCTCTGGAACCGCAAAGCGATCATACAAAAACAGATAAAAACAACAAAAACAAAGGAAAACAAATAAAGGCTTGTTCTACAAATAAGGAAACAGGTCGCCCCTCGCCCCTTCCCTTTAGAGGCGGGGATGTCCGCCGCTCACCCCTCCATGAATGAAGGGTAAGGGTGTCCGCCGCTCACCCCTCCCCTCCAAGGGGAGGGGCTGGGGAAGGGGTGCGCCTTCATCTCCACCCATTATACTAACCTACATTATTCATACTTCAGTTTCATTCTTCCAGTGATCCCGCGCTGGGTAGGGAATCTCGCTTGTCTAATTCCGCACACCTGAATATCGGAATTAGACAAGCGAGATTCCCTACACCGGCGGTGTACTGGCGCTTGATGGAGGTAAGGATATGAATAATGTAGGCTAAATCTATTGTAATACAAGCAATTAGCTCACCACGCGGCACACCCCTCCCCCAGCCCCTCCCCTCAAACTTTTCTTTATACACATCTTGGCCCAACGTTTGCGCAGCCTTGCCCCGTAGGGGCATGATAGGGGTAGCCAGCC
>CAMPCG010000233.1 GCA_946644025.1 uncultured Prevotellaceae bacterium
CTGTCCGCAGGTCCTACGGACACTGCGGTTACTGAGCGATGACGCTTTCAGCGTTATTTGCGGATAATTGCGGATAATCATATTATTTTATATATATATACTTTGTTAATCTGGGACGAGCGCATCGGCGACGTGCAGCTTGCTGTTGCAAAGTCTGGTAAAGTTGAGTTTCTTGACTGTTACTAAAAAAATCAGGCCGGAAGTTTTTCTCTTCCGGTTTTTTTGTGTACCTTTGCCGCCGAAGAGGGTTACTGCTTCAGAACAGGACAAAAATAAGATAAAAAGACATACGACTATGAAAAAGACTCTTCTCCTCATCACCGTTTTGCTGACCATCGTCACAGGAGCAAAGGCCGACGTGACTATCAACAGAACGAACTTCCGCGACGATAACTTCCGCAGCTACCTGCTCGCTATGCGCTCTGGGCGTGACGGCGTGTTTACCGACGAGGAGCTTGCCAGCATCACCACTATAAACGTGGCAGGAAAGGGCATCGGGTCGCTGAAGGGCATTGAGTATTTCACGTCATTGGAAGTTTTAATCTGCTATTCCAACGACCTCGCCTCGCTCAACCTGTCGCAGAACACCGCTTTGGTGGAGCTGGACTGCTCCTCCAACGAGCTCACCTCCCTCGACGTGTCGAATAACACAGCCTTGGAGAAGCTGGACTGTTCCTCCAACCAGCTCGGCTCCCTCGACGTACGCAACAACAAGAACCTGGCGTATCTGGAATGTCATGACAACCAGATAAAAGTCATTGACATGGATTTCCTCATTGCCAGCCTGCCGGAGAACAAGACCAATGAAGTGTATAAGTTCGTCGCCGTTTCGAACTCATCCGATGAGGGCAACGTCTGCACGAAAACGCAGGTAGAGGAAGCAAAGAACCGTGGCTGGACTACCTATTCTTACGACTATGACAGAAACGGAATAAGCCCCTACGAGGGTGGTAAAGATATCATTATCAAGAAGGGCGACGTGAACGGCGACCAGACGGTCGACGTGGCCGACATCTCTACGGTTATCGACGCGATGGCTGGCAAGGGAACGGATGGCCAGAAAGCTGCTGCCGACGTGAACGGCGACAAGACGGTCGACGTGGCCGATATAGCATTGGTCATCGACATCATGGCGGGGAAGTATGTTGAGGCGTATACCTCCTGCCCCGACGACCACCACCCACACCTCATCGACCTGGGCCTGCCCTCAGGCACGAAGTGGGCGTGCTGCAATGTGGGAGCTTCTAAGCCTGAGGACTACGGCGGCTACTACACCTCCGACGAGGCCCAGGCCTACAACCCGCCCTCGCTGGACCAGATAAAGGAGCTGTTTGACAATACCACCAGCGAATGGACAACACTGAACGGCGTGAACGGTCGTAAGTTTACCGGTTCCAATGGCGGCTTTGTGTTCCTCCCCGCTGCCGGGTACGTCTGGGACGGCGAGTTGTACGACGTCGGCTCCTACGGCGACTATTGGTCGTCGACGCTCTTCGAGGGCTTCCCGAACAACGCGTGGTACCTCTACTTCTATTCGGGAGGAGTGCGCACGGATGACGGCAACCGCAGCCGCGGTCGGTCTGTGCGCCCTGTGCGTTAGAACTGCTTATGCATCCTTTTCCCACGCTAACGCGATATAAAGCCCAAATTTCATTTTCACACGCAGACCCTCCGGCGGGGGTCGTGCCCCCTAAAATTACAAACCATAATGAAATCCTATTCTATTCTTAGTTGTGCCCTCCTTCTGGGTGCTACACTCGCCGTTCAGGCAAACCCCATTACACGTGCTGAGGCCCGGCTTGTGGCCCAGCAGCTGGTAGGTATCGACGACTCCTCGTCCGACGCCGGTGCGCCGCTGTCGCCTTTCTATGTCTTCTCGCGTGGTGCGGGCCAGGGCTTCGTCATCGTCTCCGGCGACGACAGCACCGCCCCCATACTGGGCTATACCGAGCAGGGCGACTACGACTTAGACAAACTTCCGCCACAGTTGCAGACGATGCTGCGCCAGTGGGACGAGCGCATCGGCGACGTGCAGCGCCGGCCCCAGCCGCAGCGGCAGCGACTGAGCGCACCGCGCCGCGCCATTGCCGACTACAAGAAAGAATGGACCAGCGTGGCCCCGCTGCTGAAGACCCACTGGCACCAGGACTATCCCTACAACATGCTGGCACCCGTGAAGCAGGGCGTGGGCCGCTGCCTGACGGGATGCGTGGCCACGGCAGGGTCGCAGGTGACCTACTATTTCCATAAGGACAACCCCACCGAGCTGGCCTACGACACCCCCACCTACAGCTATGGCACACCCATCACCGTGTCGCTGCCCAAGGGCACGTCGATAGACTGGAACCTGATGAAGCTCAGCGGCACCGGCACCGCCCAGCAGGACAGCGCCGTGGCCAAGCTGATGTACGCCCTCGGAACGTCGGCGTGGCTCACCTACGGCGACGGCGACGGAACGGCCACCAGCGGACACAACGACAAGATGGCCGAGGCCATGAAGGGACACTTCAAGCTGAACTACAGCTACAAGGCAAAGTCGAGCTCCACCCAGCAGGCGTGGGAAGAGCTGATCTACAAGAACCTGTCCACCCGGCGACCCATGCTCTACTCCGGCGCTAAGGAGGACGGAGGCCACTCCGTCTGTCTCGACGGCTACCAGGCATCGACAGGACTCTACCACTTCAACTTCGGATGGGGAGGACAGGGCGACGGATACTACACCGTAGACGACGCCACCGGCATGAACGGGTTCAACACCTATCAGGACCTGGTCTACAACATCACCCCGCAGGTGCAGAGCCTCGAGGGAGAGGCACTCACCGACAGCATCTTCCAGAAGGCTGCATCGGAAGTGCAGGTCAGCGTCACCAACAGCGGAACGCTCGACTATCAGGGCATCTACATCTATGTGAACAAGCGGCTTACGGCCACGGGAACTGCCGCCGCCACCGACACGAAGACGGTGCTCGAGCCGGGAAAGAGCGTCACCATGACCTTCACCGTGAACACCGTGCAGAAAGACTCGGCCTACCTCATCGTCAGCGACAAGACTCACCGAATCATCAGTTCGAAGATGATTAAGATAACGCCCACCGTGGCCGACCTCCATCTGAGCAACATCTCCGTCGACGCCGGAATGACCACGACCACCGTCGACGGCATGGACTTCCGCCGGGTGAACAACTCGGCGGCAACGGTCACCGTCACGCTGACCAACGGCGCAGACGGCACCTACTGCCAGCCCAACCTGCAGTGCTTCCTGCAGAAGTATGATGCCGACAAGAAGTCGTGGACCGACGTGAAGAGCGTCATCCAGAATACCTATACCTTCGACGCCGGACAGACACGCGCCGTGAACTTCGTCTTCCTGGACCTCGACGAGGGCGAATACTACCGCGCCTACCTGAACAACAAGGCCGTGGCCTCGGCCCAGACCGAAATTGCCATGGACACCGACGACACCTACACTTACTTCACCGTTCAGGACCCCGACCTCGACGTCGTCGTCGACGGGCGCACCGCCACCGTCACCGGCCACTGGAACGCAGCCCTCTTTGCCAAGAAGGCCACCGACGCCAGCATCTGCTCATACGACATAGCAGGACTCGACGAGCTGAACGAGAAACCCGCGGCTCCCAACCCCAACGCGCTCTTCTTCACCGTCTCTAAGCCGACGCAGAAACTCGACGGTATCGACAATGTCGTCGTGGACGGTGTCTGCGAGCATCTGCGCATACAGACGGCCGCCGACTTCATGCCCATGAGGCCCTTCACCGCCCGCCAGGCGTCGTTCACACTCACCGAGGCCGAACCCGGCAAATGGCATGGCGCACTGATACCCTTTGCCTTTGAGGTGCCCTACGGTATGCAGATGAAGCAGGCCAGCGAGTATACTACTAAGGGACTGGCCACCGTCAGCCACCTGATGACCCGCAACGTCGAGCCCATGACCGTGGCCACCTTCCTCACCAGCCGCCCGGACCTCAACACCCTCACCGCCACCGACGTCGAGGTCACCACGGCTACGTCGGCCTCGTTCTTCGACGGACTGCTGCGCGCCGCCACCGTCAGCACGCCCATAGAAGACAAGGCGCTCGTGCTCGGAGAGTATATCAACTCGCTCTACTTCGTCGCTCCGGCAGCCGACCAGACCACCCTCGATGCCTTCATGCCGACGGTCGTGGGAGCCACGGCACAGCGCGTGCGCACCACGGCAGAGACCCTCGCCGACGGCTATTACCGCTCGCTCTCGGCCACCATCGCCAGTGCCTACGAGGCCCTTGGCGAGAACCCCGCTGCCCCCGCCGCCGCCCGGAAGGCCCTGACAGACGAGATGAAGGTTGCCGAAGACTTGCTGACCTATCGAAGCCATGAGGCAGAGACCGACGTGAAGAACGAGAACAGCACGCTGGAGAATGTCGTCAAGGCGTTCCTCGAGGCGGCTGCCTCGACCCCGGCCGCTGGCGATGTCAATGGCGACGGCACCGTCGACGTGGCCGACATTGCCGCCATCATCGACGTCATGGCCTCCGCCACTATTCCCGACGCGTCAGCGTCGGGCGCCGCTGGCGATTCAGCCTCGGTCGCCGCTGCCGACGTGAACGGCGACGGCACGGTCGACGTGGCCGACATCGCCACCGTCATCGACATCATGGCCTCCGCCACTATTCCCGACGCGTCAGCGTCGGGTGCAGCCCGCCGCCCGTAATGTGACCGCCCGTCGCCCGTAATGTGACGGCCCGCCGCCCGTAACGAGACGGCCCGCCTCCCGTAATATGAAAAGCAATCACCCGTAATGCGATTCTACGTCACATTACGGGTGATTGCTTTCTATGGCAGGGCGGGCCGGACAGCCCCTCCTTTTCTCTTTTACTCCTTCTCCTTGACAATCTGAAGTTGGAGCTCCTCAAGCTGCTTGGGGTCCAGTTCGCCGGGAGCGTCGAGCATCACGTCGCGGCCGCTGTTGTTCTTCGGGAAGGCGATGCAGTCGCGGATGCTGTCCAGACCGGCCATCAGCGAGACGAAGCGGTCGAGACCGAAGGCCAGGCCACCGTGAGGCGGCGCACCGTACTTGAAGGCGTTGATGAGGAAGCCGAACTGTGCCA
>CAMPCG010000234.1 GCA_946644025.1 uncultured Prevotellaceae bacterium
GGGGGAGGGTCTGAGCGGGGGCAGGAACACCAGCACGAAGAGGATGGTGCCCACGAGCAGCAGGGAGCTGAAGAGGCCGAGGTCGCGCAGAGCCACCGACTCCAGGGGGACGAGGGCCAGGAAAGCCCCCACGGTGGTGATGTTCCCTACGACCAGCGGTGCGGCAATCTCGCGCAAGGCCCTACGCACATCAGGGGTATGGCGCAGGTGGGCGATGAGGTGCAGGGGATAGTTGACGGCGATGCCCACGATGACCGACGAGATGCCGATGACGATGACCGACACGCTGTCGTGGATAGCGGCCAGGGCAGCCATGGCGAAGAGCCACCCCCACCCTATCGACACCACGATGAGCACTAAGTTGCGCACGCTGCGGAACACGAAACAGAGCAGCCCCACGATGAGCAGCAGGGCGAGCGTCACGGCCAGCAGGCTGTCGCGCTTTATCTGCTGGGCATTCTCCACGGCGATGACCGGCCCGCCCGCGAAGCGGATGTCTACGCCGGCAACATCGACTGCAGCCGCGCAGTCTTCCAGGAAGCGCAGCAGACGGGCGTTGCGGCTGGACTCGCTGCCGCCGTATGGCGACTGCATGAGCACCAGCGCGCGGCTCATGTCGGGCGTGAAGATATAGCCGTCGTAGCTCTCGTAGTTCACGGCCGGCTGCCGCTCCCGCAGAGTGGCCAGCAGGGGCGTAAAGAGTCCCAGCGGGTCGCGCTGCACGCTCCCGGCCATCATGCCGCCCATGGGGAGCATGAGCGACTGCTTGTCGGCGGCAAGCTGCCGGTCGATGAAGGCATCGTCGGCCAGGAGGCTGTCCATGCGGGCATAGTCGCCGTCGGTGAGGAAATAGGGCATGTTGTCGTAGAGGAACTGCACCGTCTGCTCCGCCTGCGACAGGTCTATCTGCGTGACGACGGTCTCGGCAAGGCCCGTGGTGTCGCGCTCGGCGACAATGGCGGCGAAAGTCTCGACGGCCTCCACCAGACGGTCGGGGTCCGACTGCGTCGAGTCGGCACCGGCAAAGAGGGCGACGATACGGTTGGCACCGGCACTTTCCTGATAGGCTTTCAGGGCCTGGCCGTACTTGCTGTCGAGAGGCAGGAAGTCGGCGATGTCCTCCTTATAGCGCTGCCGCGACATCAGGACCGCCAGCACCGCCGTGAGCAACAGCAGCACCGTCAGGCACAGGCCGCGCCTGGCACGCAGGAAGTCGTATATACTGAGTATTACCGGCATTTTGAGTTCACGGGGTTGGCATAGATACCGATGAAGATTTCCCTCAGCCGCTCCATGTCGCAGCTGTCGGCATACGTGTCGAGCCTTGCCAGCCGGGCGCAGAAGGCGTCATACTGCTCGTCGGTGTAGTGTTCACGGTAGTGGGTGTTGCCGTAGAGCAGGTCGTGGGCAATGTAGTTATTAGGATAGAGTCTATAGGCGGCGTTGATGCGCTGGTCCAGCAGCCGGGCCACGGCCTTGTGGTACTCGCTGTTCGTCAGTCCCTCAAAGGCCGAAAGGTCGTCGGCGCTGACGGGCTGGCACAGCTCGAAGTGCACGTGCCCCTTCTGCTGCATAATCCCGGTGAGGATGCTGTTAAGGTCCTCGCCGGGTTTCTTCATGTATCGTGCATACTGCGACTGATAGAGTTCGAGGGCCTTGAGCACGTCGCACGACTCCCACTCGTAGCTCACCGCCACGGGCACGATGTTCAGGTCGGCCAGGGCCTTGATTTTATCTTTCTGCTCGCTCATGCAGAACATCTTGACGATGCCCTGGTCGGTGGCGTCGATGCCGTCCTTCGTGCGCCCGTTGCGCTGGGCTATCCACACGCTCTCGCCCTTCTCCTTGATGCACCAGCGAATGTACTCCGAGAGGTGGAGCGACGAGCGGTAGAACTGTCGCAGGTCACCGCCGGGCCGCTCCACGCGGAACATCTTGTTGGACTTGCCCACGTCGATGACCACGGGGTGGGTCATCAGGTTTGCGCCGAAAGTGATTTCGGTGGTCTCAAACCCATTGACGACGAGGTAGTACTGCAGCAGACAGGCGTCGAGCATGATGTCGCGGTGGTTGGAGACGTAGAGGTAGTGCTTCTTAGGGTCCAGCTGCTGCAGCCCGTTGCAGGTGAACTCCTTTATGCTGCGGCTAATAATCTGCCTGTTCACCTCGAGCATGGCGTCGTGCTGGAACTCGCGCGTGGTGCGGTAAGAGCACAGCCTACGGCGCACGTCGTCGATGGACATGCCGGGAAAGACGTAGGAGGCGAGCAGGGGGAACACGTCGCTCTCGGCAATGCGCTTCAGGGCCGCCGGGACTTCCTCTTCGTAGTAAGGGCGTATGTCGTCGAACTTGGGGTTCTTCATATTAGGGGGGATGGTGGGGGTAGTGGGTATTGTGGGTTTAGTGGGTATTGTGGGGGAGGTGGGAGAGCCAGCCGAGGAAGTCCTGGCGCCACTGCCGGCACTCGGGGGTGCCCTTGGTGTCGCTGGCTCCGAATCCGTGTCCTCCGCTGGAATACTGGACATATCTGTGGCTGACGCCCTTTGCCGTAAGTGCCGAGTCGAGGAGCACGGCGTTGCGGTAGTCCACGACGGGGTCGTCCTTGCAGTTGACGATGAACACGGGCGGGCAGTCGCCTGGCACGTGACGCTCGAGCGAGAGCAGGTCGCGCAGCTGGCGGTTCTTTGTCCGCGAGTCGCCGAGCAGCCCGCGGCGCGAGCGCCGGTGGGTACAGGGGTCGGTCATGCTGACCACGGGATAGACCGTAGCGACGAAGGCGGGCCGCTCTCCCGGCGGGAACAGTTCGGCGGCCGACATGGCCAGGTGTCCGCCGGCCGAGAATCCCATCACGCCGATGCTGTCGGGGTTGATGCCATAGCGCCGGGCGTTCTGGCGCATATAGCCAAGGGCCTGGCGCAGGTCGTCCTGCGGGTCGGGGTATCGGTTGCCACGGAAGAGCAGGCGGTGGTGGGTGACGAAGGCGGGGACGTAGGCCGTGCGGTAGCGCAGCACGAAGGCGGCAATGCCGTGAGCGTTGAGCCAGCGGGCCACGTCGCTGCCCTCGGTCTGCATGTCGTGCCAGAAATAGCTGCCACCCGGACAGACCACCACGGCGACGCTGGCCTTGTCTACGAGGTAGGGGGTCAGCTCCACGCGCTTATGGCAGCCGGTGCCCTCCCAGATGTTCACCGGGGCGGGGGCTGCAACGCTGTTGCAGCATAGAAGACAGGCGAGCAGGATGATGGTTAGGAAGCGGTACATGCGTTAATCTTGTTGATGACGTGGTTGGTGCCGAGCAGTGCCTCGGCGGTGTTGATGGCCGTGAGCGGCACGCCGCAGAATCCGTGCAGGTTGTTGTTCTGCCCGGTGAGCAGCAGGTTGTCCACCTTCGTCACCACGGGCAGATGTGAGAGGGCGATGTTGCGGCAGTCCTTGCTGAATCCGCAGATGGTGCCCTCCTTGACGCCGTAGTAGTCACGAATGGTGAGCGGCGAGGCGGCGTTCACGGCCTCGATGCAGTCGCTGAAGCCCGGGTGCAGGTCGTCCACCTGGCGCAGCAGGGCGGCCGCCATCTCCTGTTTCCACGCCTCGTAGCCGGGACCGCGTCGGCCCACGGTGGTGTCGGCCCAGCGGGCGGCCATCTCGAAGGGCATAGGGGCGGTGACCATGGCCTTGCTGGCCGTGGGGCAGGTGCCGCTGGCATTGTCCTCCTCGGGCGGGGTCATGAAGAGGAAACCCTGGGGCCACGGGCGGTCGGTGCGCTCGAAGTTCCACACGTCGGCATAGCGGGTCATGTAGTACTCCGAGTGGTTGATGTAGGGGAACGTGCCCGCCTTCAGCTTGATGAAGAGCGAGAAGGCCGAGTAGGCGTTGGGGATGCTCTCCAGCCGCTCGCGGTAGGCCTTGGGAAAGGCCCGCTGGTCCATGAGCTGCAAGAGCGTGCAGGGGTGTATGTCGGAGACGTAATAGTCGGCGGTATAGATGCGGCCCTGGCGTGTACGCACGTGGTCCACGTGGCGCAGGCTCCCTCTCGCCGAAGGGGATGGCGATTGCTTCACCTCGACCCACTCCACGCCGTCGGCCGCGATGACGCTGCCGCCATGGTCGGTGATGACCTGGGCCAGGAGGTCGGCAAAGTGGCTGCTGCCGCCCACGAAGCGGCTGGCTCCCTCGATGTAGAGTGTGCTGACGATGGCGTGAACGTAGGCCGGGGTCTGGCCGGGCCGCCCGCCGTAGAGGGGGTTCATGTAGGCCAGCACGGCGCGCAGCCGCTCGTCGGCAGTGAACTGGGCGATGAAGTCGTTGGCGGCCATGAGGAAGTCGGGCGACGAGGCGAAGAGCGGCAGCCCCCCGGCAGAGGGCCGCAGGTTGAAGAGGTCGGTGTGGTCGGCAATGTGCAGCACGGCGTCGGTGTAGCGCTCCAGCCCCCGTCGCTCACGGGGAAACTGGCTGGCAAGGGTCTCGACGAAGCGCTCGCGCCCCTGCGCCATGGTGTAGCTGCGGCGGTCCTCGGCAAAGAAGATGCGGTCGGTGCAGTCGTCGTCCACGTCCATGAGCCGCGCCTTGTCCTCAATGCCTAAATAGCGGCAGATGCGCCAGATGTTGCCCCCGGGCCTCATGCCGCCCACGACGTGCATACCCGTATCGAAGGTCTGGCCGAAGCGGCAAAACGTCTGCAGACCGCCGCCGATGGTGGCGTTCTTCTCCAGCACGGTGACACGAAAGCCCTCCTTGGACAGGATGGCTCCGGTGAAGAGGCCGCCCAGTCCGCCGCCGATGATTACTACGCTTTTGCTACGCTCGTACATGCTCTTAAAGCCAAACTCCAGGCACTGTTTTCCCGACCTACCAAGGGGACAGTCCGGGCCGTTTTTGATAATAGATGCAAAGGTAGGCAATAATCGGCAGACGGCAAAAGGAATTAACCATTTTTCATCCTTTAACTCCATTTAACTTGCTAAAGTTCGCCGTGTGCCCAAAAACCGCTACCTTTGCACGCTGAAAGCACTGTCTCGGCCTGTCGCTGGCCGTGCCGTGTAGGCATGACGGGAGGAAAGTCCGGGCAGCACAGGGCGCTCCACTTCTGAAAGTAGAAGCAGTCGG
>CAMPCG010000235.1 GCA_946644025.1 uncultured Prevotellaceae bacterium
CTGTAGATGCCCTCGATGGTGAGTGCCTTTGTAGCCGAGGCGGGAATGTTGATGTCGAAGTTGCCCACGATGATGGTAGGCTCCGACTGCGTTGAGGCGTCGACGTCCATGCCCGCGCCGCGTATGACGACGGCCTTGGTGATGTCCGTCGAGGTGAACGACCCGCTGGAGAGGGTGATGATGTCGCCGTCCTGTGCGGAGGCGTGGGCCTCGCGCAGTGCGCCGGCACCGTAGAAGGTGGAGATGTTGCCCTCGTGGCTCAGCGTGGCCAGGAGCGAGCTCTGTGCAAACGTTGCCGTAGCGGCCACCAGGGCGGCTACGACGGAGAGAATCATTCGTTTCATAGTCTTTGTCGGTTTTAACGGGTTAATAATAAAAAGAGGTAAAACTACGCGACAAAGATACGAAGAAGATTTGAGTCGTGATGGCTGAAATTTGCGATTTTGACGAACCGCCCCCCGCGAATGACGAAAGGGGCGGTTGGGAGGACGAACTTTTTTTCAGAGCGCTTTGAGCAGCGTCTCCAGTCCCGGCTTCGACAGCTCCAGGCTCACGGTCTGTCCGCTGCCGGAGCGGAGCGTGCAGAGTCGGCGCTTGGCGTTGAGCTTGTAGACGAGCTGTCGGTTGACGATGGTGCTGCGGTCTATGCGCAGGAAGCGGTTGCCGTCGAGGCTCTGCTCCAGCGTGGCCAGGCTGACGAGGATGTCCTCGGTGGTGTCGAAGGTGGTGAGCTGCGAGTAGTTGCCGTCGGCGCGTATGTAGGCAATGTCGGCTGTGTCTACGAACACCTTTCCCGTGGCGGTGCGGAAAGTGTTGCGGGTGGGGGCGGCGGCCTCGCCCGTGCTCCCGCTGCGGGCGGGGATGTCGTCGGCGCTCCCGTTGCGGACGGCGGCCTTGGCGATGGCCAGGGCCAACTCGTTCTTGTCGATGGGCTTCAGCAGGTAGTCCACGGCCTGCAGCTTGATGGCGCTCATCAGGTAGGAGCGGTCGCTGTAGGCGGTGGTGAAGATGACGTAGGGCAGGGCCATGCTGCGCGACAGCTCTTCGAGCAGCTGGATGGCGTCGCGGCCCTGCAGCTGGATGTCGAGCAGCACGAGGTCGGGCTTCTGGCTGGCGATGGCCTGCAGGGCGGTGTCGTAGCTGTCATAGCTGCCTATGACCTCTGCCAGCTCCTTCAGGTCGGCGAGCTTCTGCAGCAGCGTGAGGCGAGGCAGCTGCTCGTCCTCTACGACGATGGTTCTCAGTGGTGTCATTGCTCTGGGGTTTGGGGTTGTTGGCCGAAGTTGTAGTTCTTGGGCACGGTCATGCGGAACCGTGTGCCGGCGGGCCGTCCCTGCTCGTCCATGAGGTCGTCGACGCTCTGGCAGATGGGGCGGCTGTTGGTCTGGTTGTAGAGTGCTATCTGCTCCATCAGTATGCGCAGTCCCTGTCGGGTGGAGCCGGTGTTCAGGTGGGCGGCGGCCTCGCGGCCTATGCCGTCGTCCTCCACGCTCACCACGATGTCGTCTTCGGTCGTGCCGATGCTCACCGCTATGTGTCCTCCCTGCGGGCGGCTGCCTATGCCGTGCTTCAGCGCGTTCTGGCAGTAGGTGTGGAGCAGCATGGTGGGCAGCAGCTGCTGCTGGTTCACGTCGGGGGCGACGCTGATGGCGTAGCTCAGCCGCTCGCCGTAGCGCAGCTGCTCCAGCTGCAGGTACATGCGTATGTAGGCCACCTCTTCCTGCACGGTGCGTGCCGGGCGGTCTATGTCGGCGAGGGTCATGTTGGTGAAGTCGCTGTAGAGCTTCAGGTAGTGGGTGGCCTCGGCGGTGTCGTTGTTCATCAGGAAATACTCTATGCCGGCGAGCACGTTGGCGTGGAAGTGGGGTATGGCCTTCAGGCGTATGGCGTTCACCTGCAGCTCCTTCAGCTTCTTCTCCCGCTGCAGTCGGTGCAGGCGCCTACGCTGCCGTCGCCGCTCGAAGAGCATGGCCAGCGCGGCGGCCAGCGCGAGCAGCAGCAGCACGGCGGGCACCACCACCCACCAATGCCGCCACCACGGTGTGGGCGGGGCTATGAAGGTGTCTCTCTGGCTGTCGAGCAGCAGCTCGGCGGGCCTGAAGGAGGCGATGCCCTCCAGGCAGGGCATCCACACGGTGCCGTCGGCGCTCTCGGCCATGCGTGCCTGCTGCGGCTCCACGAGGGTGAAGCCCGTGAGGTGGTCGAAGAAGCAGATGTCCGTCGGGCGTTGGCGCTCCGTGATGCGTGCTACGAACAGTCCGTCGATGGCCGCCACGACGAGGAACCCGCGCGGCGAGACGTGGAGCGAGCGTATCTCGTGGCCGCGCAGCCGCTGGCAGACGTCGGCGGGGGCGTCGCTGACGGTGCCGCCGCTGATGACGTAGAGCGAGTCGGCCGAGGCGAAGAACACCGTGCCGAGGCTGTCGGCGGCCATGGCGGTGATGATGAGGTTGCGCCCTTTGTGGTCGGTGTGCTGCTGCCGGCCGTCGCGGTCTATGCTGAAGAGTCCGAAGGTGGTGCCCACCCACAGCCGTCCGTCGGCGTCGGCAGCGGCGCACCACGGGCGGGGAATGTCGGCACTGAGCGTGTCCAGTCGCCCTGTGGCGGGGGCGTAGGCCAGCAGGGCGTTGCGCGTGCCGATGACGAGGCGGCCGCCGGCCTGGGCCACGAACTGGTAGCGGTCGGGCGCCAAGGGCAGGGAGCGGCGCGTGGCACTGCCCCCACCGGCCCCCCGCGCAATGGCGGCAATGCCGTCGGAGCAGGCCATGTAGGCCGTGTCGCCGATGACGACGGCGCTGGGCTGGTAGAAGTCGGAGGGGTCGTCGCTGACGATGCTGTCGCCCACGACGACCTTGCCGTTGAGGGTGCCGATGGCCAGCTGTCCGCAGGGCAGCACGGCCAGGGCGCGTGGCAGGTCGTTGGCGTCGGTCAGGTGGTGGTTGACAAAGCGGCGGCAGAAGAAGCAGTAGACCCCCTGGTAGGTGGCCATCCACAGGCGGTCCCAGCGGTCGACGAACAGGTCCTTGACCAGGTTGAAGCCTGCGGCCACGGCCTTCATCGCGCCGTCGTGCAGCTCGTAGAGACTGTGACCGTCGGCCATGAGCAGCTGTCCGTCGGCGGTCTGGCAGACGCTCACGCCGTAGTCGGCAGCCAGGTCGGCGGGCATGGCGGCTACGGCCTTCCAGCCTATGGCGGCATAGACCGAGTCGGGGCAGAAGGCCAGCAGCACCCCGTCGGCGGTGCGGAAGAGGGTGTAGACGTCGCCGCGCGGGGAGAGCCTCTCCTCGCGCCCCGTGACGTCCAGGCGGAAGAGCCCCTCGGCGGTGGGTACGTAGATGCCGCTGCTGTCGGCAAAGAGCTTGCGGTCGGGTGTCATCGCGTCGAGGCGCGCCGCGGCGCTGACGGTCTGCAGGCCGCCGGGCGTCATCAGGCTGAGGTGGCGCTGCTGCTCCTCGCGGTCCTCGGTGAGCACATAGCCGGGGGGCAGCGCGGCGGCGTTGAAATTGTTGAGCAGCTGGCGGCCCACGGGGTCCACCTCGCGCTTCGTCTCGCCGACGCTGTCGCCCTCCACCGTCCAGTAGTGGCGGAAACCCAGGGCCCTGACACGGCCCCCGACCTCCTGAAAGTCGACGATGTTCTCGCGCCGGCCGTGCATCAGCGGCGTCATCACGTGGCCGTCGAAGCGCGAGAAGCCCGACAGCGTACCAATATATATATACCCGCGCGAGTCCTGCCACACCGTCTCGGTCTGCATCTGCGGCAGACCGTCGTGGGTGGTGAAGCGGCGATAACTGAGCGCGCTCGTGATGGCAGCGGCCCACGCCGGCGGCTCCGCCAGCGTCAGCGCGAGGCAGCACAGCACGGCGGCGAATGTAGCTCTTCTCATGGCGACAACTGTTTGATGCGTGCAAATTTAGGCAATATTGCCGAGATACGGAAACAAAAGCCTCAGAAAATAACGCTTTTGGGGGAAAGCAAGCTAAAAATACATAATTTATCTTCGCAGGAAGTGCTTGTCCCGCAAATGTTTTGTAATTTTGCGCCCGTAACGAAAACCCCTACCATGATGGAACAAAAGAAAAGACCCACAATCGTGATACTTGACGGCTTCACGGCCAATCCCGGCGACCTCTCGTGGGCGCCGCTGGAGGCGCTGGGCCGCGTGACCGTCTACGAGCGCACCCGCCCGGAGGACACCGTGACCAGGGCCGCCGATGCCGACATCGTGCTGACCAACAAGGTCATCATAGGCCGGCGGGAGATGGAGCAGCTGCCCCGGCTGCGCTACGTAGGACTGCTCTCCACGGGCTGCAACGCCGTAGACCTGGCGGTGGCCCACGAGCGGGACATCGTCGTGACCAACGTGCCGGCCTACAGCACCGAGGGCGTGGCCCAGATGGTCTTCGCCCATCTGCTCAATGTGGTCAACCGCACCGACTACTATGCCCGCGAGAACCGGGGCGGGCGCTGGGCCTCTAACGGCGACTTCTGCTACTGGGACATGCCCCTTACCGACCTGGCGGGCAAGACCTTCGGCATCGTCGGGCTGGGAAACATCGGCTGGCGTGTGGCTCAGATAGCCTCGGCCTTCGCCATGAGGGTGATAGCCGTGACGAGCAAGGCCGCCGACGCGCTGCCGCCGGGTGTGGAGAAGGCCGCCCTGGAGCAGATGCTGGCCGAGGCCGACGTGGTGTCGCTGCACTGTCCGCTGACCGACACCACCCACCACCTTATTAATATAGAGACGTTGCGGCTGATGAAGCCCACGGCCATACTCATCAATACCGGGCGCGGACCCCTCGTGGACGACGCCGCCGTGGCCGCAGCACTCCACGACCACAGGCTGGCCGCCTTCTGTGCCGACGTGCTGACGAAGGAGCCGCCCGAGGCCGACAACCCCCTGCTCGGCGAGCCCAACGCCTACATCACGCCCCACATTGCTTGGGCATCGACGGAGGCGCGCGCCCGTCTGCTCGACGTGGCCATCGGCAACGTCAAGGCATTCCTGGAAGGGAGGGAGAGGAATAGGGCGTGAAAGGGAAGGGGAGTGAAAGGGGAGTGAAGGGGGAGTGAAAGGGGAGTGAAGGGGACGTTT
>CAMPCG010000236.1 GCA_946644025.1 uncultured Prevotellaceae bacterium
GCGACGAGGGGCAGGGCAGTGCCTGTCCCGTCGACGGCCGCACGGCCTGGTTCAGCAATCCCGTCCACCGAATCTACCAGGGCAAGGGCCAGAGTGCCGGCTTCAGTGGCTACATGGTGCTCGATTTCGCCGATGAAACCGCCGATTATGGTGCCTTCCACGGCGACACCATAGCCAGCGACGCCGACCAGAAGTCGCGCTGCGGCGCCTGGTACACCTTCCAGGGGCAGGCCGGACGGCCCATAGAGCTGCGTATGGCTACGTCGTTCACCAGTACCGACGGTGCACGGCGCAACATGCAGCAGGAGCTTGGCGCCCTGTCTTCCGGTCGGTTGTCTTCTGAGCCCTTGTCTTTTGAGCAGGTCGTGGAGCGTAACATAGCCCTGTGGACCGAACGCTTCCACACCATCGACGTCGACGATGCCGATACGGCCCGCGTCAATCAGTTCTATGGCGCCCTCTATCGCGCGTCGTTCCTGCCCCGCGAGATGAGCGATGCCGACGGCCGCTACCCGCGCTTCGCCGGCAATGCTAACGTAGCCCCCTCTGCAGCCGAAGGGGGCGCCACTGGCGCCAAGCCCCGCAAGTACTACGGCGACTTCTCCATGTGGGACACCTATCGTGCCCTGCATCCGCTCTATAACATCCTGGTGCCCGAGACGTCGGCCGACATGATGCAGTCGCTCGTCACCATGTACCAGGAGGGTGGCTGGCTGCCCATTTTCCCCTGCTGGAACAGCTACACCGCAGCCATGATCGGCGACCACTGCACCTCGGTGCTGGCCGATGCCTACGTGAAGGGCATCCGCGGCTTCGATGCCCTGAAGGCCTACGAGGGCATGCGTAAAAACGCGATGGAATCGCCGAAAACCGACGAGGAGTACCGCAACGGCATGGGCCGACGGGCCCTGAAGAGCTACCTGCGCTATGGCTACATCCCCCTGGAGGACCCCGTCCGTGAGGCCTACCACCAGCAGGAGCAGACCTCGCGGACCCTGGAGTATGCCTACGACGACTTCTGTCTGGCACAGATGGCAAAGGCTTTGGCGAAAGCCTACCCTACTGCCCCCGAGGGGGTTTCTGGGTCTTTTTCTTCTGACTACCGCCTCTTCATGGCCCGCTCTGCCAACTGGCGCAACGTCATCAACCCCTCGACGGGCTATGCCGACGGCCGCCACGCCGACGGCACATGGGAGCAGAACACCGACCTGTTGCACCGCAAGCCCTACATCACCGAGGGCGCCACCTGTCACTACACCTGGTACGTGCCCCACGACGTCCCCGGCCTCATTGAGCGCCTGGGCGGTCAGGAGCGTTTCGTCAGCAAGCTCGACTCCATGTTCACCGAGGGCCGCTACTGGCACGGCAACGAGCCTTGCCACCAGGTGCCCTGGCTCTTTGCCCTGGCCGGCCACCCCGAAAAGACCCGCCACTGGGTGGCCCACATTCTGGCCACCGAATATAACGACACCCCCGGCGGCCTCTCCGGCAACGACGATGCCGGCCAGATGTCGGCATGGCAGCTCTTTGCCATGATGGGCTTCTATCCCGTCTGTCCTGCCACCCCCACCTATGTCCTCGGCACCCCGGTCTTCAGCCGCGTCACCATCAACCAGCCCGGCGACACCGCCTTCACCATCGAAGCGGCATCCGGGGCGCTCGCGGTGCCTCTGCTTAACGGCCGGCCGTTGACGCAGCCCTGCATCACTCACGACGACATCACCCGTGGTGGCCTCCTTTCCATACCTTAACTCCCCGTATAACCTCCTACCCACACCCCTCCTCCCTCCTCCTGCTAATTTCCCCGTCTGGTGTAATAAACCCCAGCTCTTCCCGTTATATTAAAAAAGGTACTACAACAAGACCATCATACTCCAACCAACCCCTAAAACAATTGGACTATGAAACAGCAAACCATTCTCCTTGCAGTGACCCTCGTTGCCGCCACTGCCCTGACCGCTGGCTGCACCCCCGGCGCCAGCACAAAGACCACCCCCCTGACCGATGCCCTCGACGCCTCCGCCTGGAGCGCCTCGCAGTGGATATCCGTCGTCGACGCCCCCGTCGTCACGGGGCCCGTGAAAGATCTGGAGAATGCCCGCTCGGCCGATGGCGCCAGCTGGTTCGTCAGCACCGTGACCACCGACAAGAAGGTCACGCGCGCCCGCTGGATGACCACCGCCCTCGGCGTCTACCAGCTTTTCGTCAACGGCACGCCCGTTGGCCGCGAGGTGCTCAAGCCCGGCTTCACCCACCCACAGAAGACGCGCCGCTCTTTTACCTACGACATCACCCCCTACCTGCAGCCGCGCCCCGATGCCGCCAACCGCCTGGCCGTGCAGGTGACGCCCGGCTGGTGGGCCGACAAGATTATGACGCCCTGGGGCAATGAAGGCATGGTGGGCCGCAAGTGCGCCTTCCGCGGCGTGCTCGAGCTGACCTACGCCGACGGCAGCACCGCCCTCCTGGGCACCGACACCGTCAGCTGGCGCGCAGCCATCGCCGGCCCCGTCACCCATGCCGGCATCTTCGACGGCGAGGAGAACGACGCCCGCCTCTCGCTCACCGACGACATGCTGCGCACGCCCGAGGTGAACACCGAGTTCCAGGGCGAGATACTGCCCAATGACGGTGCCGAGGTCTACCACCGCGACGACCTGGCACTGAGCCCCGTCAGGGCCTACACCTGGACCAACGTGGAGGGTGCCGTCGAGGGTGAGGCCTACGGCCACGTCGTCGTCGACCATGAGTTTGCCGCCGACGAGCAGCTCACGGTGGAGCCCGGCCAGACGCTTGTCGTCGACTTCGGCCAGAACTGTGCCGCCGTGCCCGAGTTCACCTTCCAGGCCGCCGAGGGCACCGTGCTCACCTGCCTGCCCGGCGAGCTGCTCAACGACGGCAACGGCGCCCGCTCGCGCAACATGGACGGCCCCGAGGGCTCCGTCCACCGCGACAACCTGCGCTCCGGTGCCCTCCACATGCGCATCGTCTACACCTTCGGCACCCCCAACCCCTCAACTGAAGTCTCTCAACCCTCAACCCTCAACTCTCAACCCGTCACCTACCGCCCCACGTGCTCGTTCTTCGGCTATCGCTTCCTCAGCATCACGGCCACGGACAAGGTGACCATCAGTCAGCTGAAGTCCGTTCCCGTGACCTCCATAGCTCAGGAGATGGAGACCGGCACCATCGTCACCGGCAACGACCTGGTGAACCGCCTCATACAGAACACCCTGTGGGGCCAGCGCTCCAACTACCTCAGCGTGCCCACCGACTGCCCGCAGCGCAACGAGCGCCTCGGCTGGATGGCCGACACGCAGGTGTTCACCGAGACCGGCACCTTCTTTGCCAACACACGCCGGTTCTTCCATAAGTGGATGCGCGACGTGCGCGACTCGCAGACGCCCACCGGCGGATTCCCCGGCGTGGCGCCCATAGGGCAGTATGGCGGCGAACCCATGCGACTGGGATGGGCCGACGCCGGTGTCATCGTCCCCTGGACTGTCTGGAAGCAGTTTGCCGACACGGCCATCGTCAACGAGAACTGGCAGGCCATGGACCGCTTCATGGCCCACGTCAACGAGACGCGCTACGACCACCAGGCCCTCGTGGCCGAGAACGGCAACTACCAGTGGGCCGACTGGCTGAGCTACGAGCCGCTGGAGTCGTGCATGAACAAGGCCTTCGGCGACAACGGACCGCTGCCCGACGCCGTCAGCTACTGGAGCTACCTGGGGGCGTCGTACTGGCTCATCGACGCACAGATGATGGCCGACATGGCGCGCGCCACTGGCCGCGATGCCGCCCGCTACGAGCAGATGGCCGCCGAGGCCCGCACGTACCTGCGCCTAACGTTCCTCAACGACGACGGCACCTTCCGCACCGCCGTGCTCAACACCATGCAGACGCCCGCCCTCTTCGCCCTGAAGAACAACCTCGTCGAGGGACCGGCCCGCGACGCCATGCTGGCACGCCTGCGCCAGAACTTCATCGACCACGACAACTGCCTGCAGACGGGATTCCTCGGAACCTCCATCCTCATGCAGACGCTCACCGACAACGGCATGGCCGACGTGGCCTACGACCTGCTGCTGCAGCGCAAGAACCCCTCATGGATTTACTCCATCGACCAGTGGGCCACCACCATCTGGGAGCGGTGGAACAGCTACATGGCCGACCGCGGACTGGGACCCCAGGGCATGAACTCCTTCAACCACTATGCCTACGGCTGTGTGTGCCAGTGGCTCTGGGAGTCGGCGGCAGGCATCTGTGCCGACACCGCCCAGCCGGGCTTCCGTCACATCGTCATGCGCCCCGTGCCCGACCGTCGCTTAGGCTCGCTGCAGGCCGAGTATCAGTCGGCGGCCGGCCTCATCCGCTCGGCATGGCACTACGGCGACCAGGCTGACGCCTCCCGCTGGACATGGACCTTCACCGTTCCCCAGGGCTGCACCGCCACCGTCTGTCTGCCCGACGGCTCCGCCCCCAAGGACTACGAGGGCGGCACCTACACCGTGACCTGCGAACTGTAACTTTTTTGGGGCTCTAGTAAAACTAGTCAATCTAGTCCAACTAGTCAATCTAGCCAATCTAGTCCAACTAGAGCCCCCCACTTAATAAATACTAAGTAATAATGAAACAACTAATTCTTCTCGCTGCGGCCGCGCTCATGACCCCGGCCGCCCACGCGCAAGTCACCAACCAGCCCACCATGGGCTGGAGCTCGTGGAACACTTTCGCGCTGAACATCAACGAGGCGCTCATCAAGCAGCAGGCCGACGCCATGGTCACTACCGGACTCGCCGACGTCGGCTACAAGTACGTCAACATCGACGACGGCTTCTGGAACGGACGAGGCCGTGACGGCCGCCTCATCCTCAACACCGACCGCTTCCCCAGCGGCATGCGCCCGCTGACTGACTACATCCACCAGAAGGGACTCAAGGCCGGCATCTACAGCGACGCCGGCGACAACACCTGCGGCTCGGGCAACACCAACAGCTGGGGACTCAACGTGGGCTTCTACGACCACGAGGACGAGGACTGCCAGCTCTACTTCGCCGACTGGAACTTCGACTTCATCAAGG
>CAMPCG010000237.1 GCA_946644025.1 uncultured Prevotellaceae bacterium
TGCCACCAGGCGACGATGACGACAATGATGGCGAGGATGGTGAAAATGCCCATGGTGTTCGGAGTTTAAAGTTTCAGGTTTCAAGTTTCAGGGATGACCGCTGCTCAGATTTTCTCTACCAGGAGCGAGCCGCTGTCGATGACGCTGATGACGCGGACGCGGGTGCCGGTGGGGAGGAAGTCGCCGTCGGTGAAGGCGTTGAGCTCATAGACGCTGCCGTTGATGCTGATCTGGATCTTGCCGGAGCCCTGGTGGGCGGCGGGGATGCGGAGATAGACGTTGGCGGTCTGGCCCACGCAGTCCTTGATGTGGAAGTTGCCGCTCTTCTCCAGCTTGAGCATGGCGCGCAGCATCACCACGAAGACGGCCACGAAGAGCAGTCCGCAGAGGAAGGAGACGAGCACGAGCAGGCTCTTGCTCTGGATGACGGGGGCGAAGCTGATGCCGCCCCAGCCGAAGCCGAGGAAGAAGTTGATGAAGTTGCGCAGGGTGAACAGCGAGAAGATGCCGGCCTGACCCAGCGTGCCCTCGTGGCCGGTGTGGCCTGAGGAGATGTCGGCGTCGGCGCCGCTGCTGTCGCCGTCGAAGTCTGTGTGGACGTCGAAGTCGGTGCTCACATCGGCATCGACATCGCTGTCCATGTCGCCGAGACCCATCAGCATGAGGGCGTTCTGAATGATGAACACGATGCTGGCGGCGATGGCGCACGCCCAGAAGAAACGCATCGTGGGGTCGAGGGAAGAGAACCAAGTGGAAAGCATATTTATTTACGGATTTACGGGTTTACGGGTTTACAGATGTACTGCCTCTGCATTCGTTTATTCAGGTAAATGGGGGCAAAGTGACCCTTTCGGGGGGCAAATTTATGAAAATATTTCGTTTCGGCCTCACTTTTCGGCAGAAAGTTCTTACTTTTGCAGCCGAAAAGCGAAAAGTCCGTCTGTCGGGACCATAAATAAATCCGTAAATAAATCCGTAAATCCGTAAATAATCCTCATGAGTCTGAACTATATTTGGATTGCATTCTTCTTCATCGCAGCTGCCGTTGCAGCGTGCAAGTTGATTTTCTTCGGCGACGTGGAGGTGTTCCCCGCCGTCATGAACGCCACGATGGACTCCGCGAAGTCCGGTTTCGAGATCTCGTTGGGCCTCACGGCCGTGCTCTCGCTGTGGATGGGAATCATGAAAATCGGCGAGCGTGGCGGAATGGTTGAGCTGCTGGCGCGGTGGCTCTCGCCGCTGTTCCGCCGCCTGTTCCCTGACGTTCCGGAGGGTCATCCCGTGGTGGGACATATCTTCATGAACCTCAGCGCCAATATGCTGGGGCTGGACAATGCCGCCACGCCGCTGGGCCTGAAGGCTATGGAGGGCTTGCAGGAGCTGAATCCGAAGAAGGACACGGCCTCCAACCCGATGATTATGTTCCTGGTGATGAACACGGCGGGCCTGACCATCGTGCCGGTGAGCATCCTGGCCTACCGCGCCCAGTTGGGTGCTGCGCAGCCGACGGATGTCTTTGTGCCAATCTTGCTGGCGACGCTGATTTCCATGGTCGTCGGCGTGGCCATCACGGGTGCGCTGCAGCGCATCAGCCTCTGGAACCGCCCGGTGATGATCACCCTGGCGCTGTTCTCGCTCATCGTGGCGGGCATGGCGTGGGCCTCGCAGACGCTCTCGCGGGAGGCGATGGGAGTCTTCTCCGGCAATGTGGCGAACATCATCCTGCTGGGCATCATCATCGTGTTCCTCCTCGCGGGCGCGCGTAAAAAGATAAATGTGTACGATGCCTTCATCGAGGGCGCCAAGGGAGGTTTCCAGACGGCCGTGGGCATCATCCCGTACTTGATCGCCATCCTCGTGGGCATCGGCGTCTTCCGCGCCTCGGGAGCCATGGACTGGCTGCTGGGCGGCATAGGATGGGTGGTGGAGGCCTGTGGCGGCAATGCCGACATCACGGGAGCCCTGCCTACGGCGCTGATGAAACCCCTCAGCGGCAGCGGCGCCCGCGGCATGATGCTGGAGTGCATGCAGACCTACGGCCCCGACTCGTTTGCCGGTCGCCTGAGCTGTATCTTCCAGGGCAGCACGGATACCACGTTCTATATCCTGGCCGTGTATTTCGGCTCTGTGGGTATCCGCAACACGCGCTACGCCCTGCCCTGCGGCCTGGCTGCGGACTTGGCTTCGATGGTGGCTGCCATCATCGTGGCTACCTTGTTCTTCGGCTGATAATTCATAGGAAACACCTGTAGAACGCGCCTTCAGTCGTCGGCGAGCACGATCACAAAGCCGCCCCGAGGCTGGCAGGTGACGGTGGCCGGCACCGGTGCGTTCTCCGAAATGGCGAAGTGAGTGACACGCTCGCCAGCCACGGGTGTGCCGTCGAGGAAGAGCGCGCTGGCAGAGGGCTGCTGGCTGGCGTCGCGCCGGCGGGCACGCAGCTGGCTGATTTCTTTCAGGTCTATCTCTCGCGCGGAGTCGCTGCCATTGATGCCGGCGACGTACCACGTGCGTCCGCTGCGGCGTGCCATGACGGCGAACTCACCGGGATAGCCGTCGAGCAGTCGCGTCTCGTCCCAGGCTGCGGGCAGCCGGCTGAGGAACTGCTGCACGGCAGCGGGCTGCGAGAGGTAGCTCTCCGGGCGGTCGGCGATGTGCTGCAGGCCGCTCTCGAAGAGCACTGTCAGCGCCAGTTCGTGGGCATCGGAGGTGATGTGGGGGTGCTGGGAGTCGCTGAAGGTGCAGGGCGTGTAGTCCATCGGACCCACGACGTTGCGGGTGAAGGGGAGGGTGGCGTTGTGGCGCGCGGCACGCTCGGTGAAGGTGGGGACGTTGTTGTACCACTCGGCACCATAGACGCCTTCGGTGGACAGCAGGTTCGGGTAGGTCCGCTGCCATCCGCGGGGAATGGTGGCGCCGTGGAAGTTGACGAGCAGGTGGTGCCGGGCGGCATCCTCGATGAGGTCGAGGCAGTAATCCATGTTCTCCTGCGTGTCGCCCGAGAAGAAGTCGATCTTCACGCCTGCCACGCCGATGCGCTGGCACCAGGCGAATTCCCGCTCGCGGTCCTCGGGCTTGTTCAGCCGGAACTTGGGACCCGGGGCTCCGTTGATCCATCCCACGCTGGAGTTATACCAGATGAGGGGCTTGATGTTGCAGGCGCGGGCGTAGGCCACGGCGTCCTCGATGGTCTTGCCGTCCTTCATCTCGTCCCATTCGGCATCGATGAGGACGTAGGGGAGGCTGAGCTTGACCGCCATGTCCACGTACTGCTTGATGATGTTGTAGTCGTTGCTGCCATGGTTGTGAGCCCAGTAGATCCACGATACCACGCCCGGCTGGATCCAGCTGACGTCCGTCAGCTGGCAGGGCTCGGCGACGTCGGTGACCAGCGTGGATTCCACGACGTCGGCCAGCGACCCGGTGATGACCAGCCGCCACGGCGTGTGCCAGCTGCCGGACAGGCGGAGCTCGTTCTTGTCGGGTACCACGCGGTAGCGGTCCCCTTCGCTGTAGAGGCAGGCAGCGCTCTGGCGGCGCTGGATGTTCGCTTCGGTGATGAGGGCGAAGAGCCCGTCGGCAGGTTGCAGCAGGGCGGGGAAGCCGATGCGGGTGCTGTCCTTGCTGCGAATATCCGTCAGGGGGTAGAAACCTTCGTAGGCGTCGGTCCAGCGCTGCATCCAGCGACGTGTGCCGTCGGGGATGCGGAAGGTGGTCTGTTCCTGCGGAGCGAGCACGTTGTCCAGCCCCGTGCACTCGTAGCGGAACGCCAGTCCGTCGTCGTAGAGTCGCACGCGCAGCAGGAGGTCGCTGGCGAGCTCTGCCGTGTACTCGAAGGCATCGTTCGTGCAGCGATGGCGCTTGCCGGCGAGCATCTGGTAGTCCTCGTGGATGTGGCGTGCAAAGGTCAGCGGACTGCTCAGCGCGGCAGCGTTCTGCCCCATTCCGAGGACGGGCAGTTCCACCACCGTTTGTCCCCGGAAGGCCAGGCGCAGGCCGCCTTCGTAGGGCGTGAGGGTGAGGTCTCCGGAGGGCGAGACGACGGGGCGCGAGAGCACCTGAGCCCCCTCCTTGCCGGGGTTCGCGCTGACGAACGCCCCCTTCTCCAGCGTCCAGCCCTCGCGCTGCGCCAGCTTGGGGTTCGTGCCTGTGAACCAGGCAGCCGCCTGGGCATCGTTCTTCAGTTGCCAGTCGAGCCAGGCACGGGCGACAACGGCGAACTCGCCGCCGTGGGGCTGGCGGTAGGTGCCGCCATGGCCTACGGGCAGGTTGGCAGCATAGGCGGGTACGTGGCGGATGCGGTGGAAGTCGTCCATGCCATTCTCGTAGGCGATGTCCGGCTGGCCGCCCAGGAGGTAGAGCACAGGGCAGTGGAGCTGCTCCAGCTTGCTCTTGGGGGGCATAGGCATACCGCCCTTGGCGGTGTGGGCGTTCTGGGCATTGAAGAGGCCGCTGTTGCAGATCATGATGGTCGTGATGCGCGGGTCGGCGCAGTTGTAGAGCGTCTGCAGGCCGCCGCAGGACATACCGGCAGCACAGAGGTGGCGGGTGTCGATCTTGTCATAATAAGGTGACTGCGGGTCGGCGGCTTGTGCGTAGGCCCAGTCGATGGATTCCAGCTGCTGCAGGGTGGTGGACATCGGGCCGTTGTACGGCTCCTCTTTCATGGGGATGTAGCCTGTGGCGATGACGAGGTAGCCGTAGGAGGCTATCTCGTTGAGGAACTTGAAGTGCTCCCAGGGCGAATTGGTGCAGGCACCGTTGCCCCATACCATGACGGGCAGTTGCTTGTCCTTGCCGAAAGCGGAGAGGTCTTGGGGGTGGAAGACGGTGTGTGCTTCCAGGCCTGGCACCTCGGTCATGATGGCTTTGTAGGGTCCTGTGCCTCCGTCTTCCACGACGAGAGAGCGGAGGGGGGCTTGTACGCTGGTGGCCTGTGCCATCGCTGCGACGGCCAGAGCGAGGATGATGATAGATGAGAAGAGGCGTTTCATTGTTTTTTAGGGGGAAAATTGGAGGGGAGGTGAGGGGGGGCCGCGGATACAATCCGCGGGTAAGAGACGGGACGG
>CAMPCG010000238.1 GCA_946644025.1 uncultured Prevotellaceae bacterium
AAAGGCGGGAAGAGTCTATAGTAGCCCCCTCGGGGGCCGAAGGGGGGGCTTCAGGGGCTTTCGGGGCCTCAGGGGCCTCCGAGTCCTTCGAAGGCAGCCAAAACCTGTTCCTGGTTCGTTTCCGCGAGAGGGTGGAGGCCCGCCTGAACGACAGCGACCTCTCGGTCGACGACCTGGCCGCCGAGCTGAACCTTAGCCGCGTGCAGCTCTACCGCAAGGTAAAGGCCATCACAGGCTCGTCGCCCGTAGAGCTGCTGCGCACAGCCCGCCTCAAGCGAGCCTATCAGCTGCTGCTCACCTCGGACAAGAGCGTCTCGGAGGTAGCCTACGCCGTGGGCTTCACCGCACCCTCCTACTTCACCAAGTGTTTCAAAGAGGAATATGGCATGGTGCCGGGCGACGTGAGGAAATAGCTGGAAGAGAGGAAAGGCGGAGAAATATCGTTCATTCCGTGTAAAAAATGTTACATTGCAACATATTTTGCACGTGATGAACGATATTTTTATGCTCTCAGGCGTCATTGTTTCTAACTTTGCGGCAGTTTTCTGAAACTTATTACTAACTAAAAACGTAAAGCAAATGAAACAAGCGAAGCGATTGTTTTTGAGCCTTGTGGCTCTGTTTCTGTGTACCCTTGCGTACGCGCAGACAGAAATCACGGGCACGGTGGTCGATGAAACCGGCGAAGGGGTCATCGGCGCCACGGTGAAGGAGAAGGGCACGGCCAACGGTTCCGTGACCGACTTCGACGGTAATTTCAAGTTAAAGGTGGCCAAGGGCACGATGCTCGTCATCAGCTACATTGGCTACGACAACGTTGAGATGGCAGCCACCCCCGGCATGAAGGTGCAGCTGAAGGAGAACGCCTCGGAACTGGCCGAGGTCGTCGTCACCGGTTATCAGACCCAGCGCAAGGCCGACCTCACGGGTTCGGTGGCCGTGGTGAAGACCGACGAGCTGAAGACCTCGAGCGACACCGACCCCATGCGCGCCCTGCAGGGTAAGGTGCCGGGCATGACCATCACCTCCAACGGCTCGCCCGTAGGAGCCGGTACCGTGCGCATCCGCGGCGGCGGCTCGTTCAACTCCAGCCAGGACCCCCTCTTCATCATCGACGGTGTGCCGACGACGACCAACCTGAACACGCTGAACATGAACGACATCGAGTCCATGCAGGTGCTGAAGGATGCCGCCTCGGCCAGCATCTACGGTAGCCGCGCTGCCAACGGCGTCATCATCATCACCACCCGCTCGGGCAAGAAGGCCGACAAGGTGACGGTGGACTTCTCGGCCAACCTCACCGCACAGTTCTACAACAAGCAGACCATGATGGACCTGGCCAACTCCTCGCAGTATGCCACCGCCATGGCCCAGGCTGCCATGAACGACGGTCTGGACCCCGAGCAGTATGCCAACAACTACGGCCTGACGCTCAACGCCGCAGCCGGCACGCCCATACAGGCCTACGACCCCGCTACGGGACAGATGCGCAGCTTCACCGTCAACGGTCTCTACGACGGCTACATGAACGCCAAGAAGACCATGCGCTACAGCGACACCGACTGGCTCGACGAGATTTCGCGCACGGGCTTCTCGCAGAACTACGACCTCTCCGTGTCGAAGGCCAGCGACAAGTCGTCGGCCCTCTTCTCCTTCGGCTACAAGAAGAACAACGGTATCCTGAAGCACACCGACTTCGAGAGCTTCTCCGGCCGCATCAACAGCAGCTACAAGGTGAACAAGATTGTGACCATCGGCGAGAACGCCACCATCACCTACAGCGACCAGGTGGACTGCCAGCCGCTGGAGAACGCGCTGAAGATGGCCCCCACGCTGCCCGTCTTTGAAGAGGACGGCGTGACCTTCTCAGGCCCCGTGGGCGGCATGAGCGACCGTCAGAACCCCCTGCGCGAGCTCTACCACAACCGCGACAACCGACTGAAGATGTGGCGCATATTCGGAAACGGCTACATCGACGTCAAGCCCATCAAGGGCCTCACCCTGCGCTCCAACTTCGGCCTGGACTACTGGTCGGAGTTCATACACAGCGTCACCTACACCTGGCACTCGGACGTGGTGAACAACTCCACCTCGGCTGCCAACCTGGGCGCCAAGACGTCGGTGAAGTGGACCTGGAGTAACACGGCCAACTATAACTTCACGCTGGCCGCCGACCACAACTTCATCGTCCTGGCCGGTATGGAGCTGCACAAGGACGTCGACGAGCACTCCAACGCCTACGCTCAGATGTACGCCCTGGAGAACTACGACTACATGTGGCCCGACGCCGCCACCGGCACGCAGCGCGCCAGCGGAATACGCGAGGGCTACAACCTCGTGTCGTTCTTCGGCAAGCTCGACTACAACTGGAAGGACCTGCTGCTCGCCTCGTTCACCATACGCCGCGACGGCTCCTCGCGCTTCGGCGAGAACAACCGCTACGGTACGTTCCCCGCCTTCACCCTGGGCTACCGCATCTCCGAGAACCTGAAGCAGGACTGGATCAACGACATGAAGGTGCGTGCATCGTGGGGTCAGACCGGCAACCAGGCCATCTCCAACTATGCCCGCTACGGTCTCTATGCCGCTACCTACGGCGGCGGCCGCAACGAGTCGACGGCCTACGACCTCAATCTGCAGGGCAGCGGCATATTCCCCTCGGGCTACCGCGCCACGCAGTCGCAGAACAACGACCTGAAGTGGGAGACCACCGAGCAGTATAACTTCGGTCTCGACTTCACCCTCTTCGGCAACTCTGTCTACGGAAGCGTCGACGCCTATATAAAGAATGTGAAGGACATGCTCATCAACCCCGCCTACCTCGGCTCCATGGGTGAGGGCGGCGCCTCGTGGCTCAACGGACCGAGCCTGCGCAACTGGGGTATGGAGTTCGCCCTGGGCTATCGCCACACCACCGAGTACGGCCTGAAGTACAACGTCAACGGCAACCTCGACTTCTTCCGCCAGCGCGTCACCTACCTGCCTGAGACGACCACCGGCTCGTACGTGCACACCGCCAAGGAGAACCTCGTCGAGGCTAAGAAGCCCTACGGAAGCATCGTGGGCTACGTCGTCGACGGACTCTTCCAGAGCCGCGAGGAGGTGCTTGCAGCCGGTCAGGAGAACGCCCGCGTGGGCGGTCTGAAGTATGCCGACCTGGACGGCAACGGTATCATCAACGAGCAGGACCAGACCTGGATATTCAACCCCGTGCCCAACTTCTCGTGGGGTCTCAACGTCGAGCTGGCCTACAAGGCTTTCGACTTCTCCATGTTCTGGCAGGGAGTAGCCGGACAGGATGTCTACAACGACCAGAAGTTCCAGACCGACTTCTACAGCATCACCGATGCCGGCTCGAACAAGGGTAACCGTATGCTCGGCGCCTGGACAACGGCCAACACCGGCAGCGACATACCCGCACTGACCACCAACAACACTGGCAATGAGGGCCGCGCCTCTACCTACTTCGTCGAGAACGGCTCCTACGCCAAGCTGCGCCAGGTACAGCTGGGCTACAACCTCCCCGAGAGCTTGATGAAGAAGCTGCACATGACGTCGGCACGGGTCTACGTCTCGGGACACAACCTGCTCACCATCAAGAGCAGCTCGCTCACCTGCAGCGACCCTGAGAATCCGCGCTGGATGTATCCTAACTCCACATCGTTCTCATTCGGAATACAGACCTCGTTTTAATTAATAATGAATAATTAGTAATTAATAATTATGATTACCAAGATATATATTAAGGTAGCCGCTTGTCTCCTTTGCTGCGGTATTACCGCAGCCATTACAAGCTGCAACGACTTCATCGATGTCAAGCCTCAGGGTGTCATCAGCGAAGAGCTTGCCATGAGCCAGCCCGACGAAATGGTCACCGCCGCCTACGCCAAGCTGGGCGACGACTGGTACACCTATCCGTTTAACCTGTGGCCCTACGGCGACGTCTCCTCCGACGATGCCATGAAGGGAGGCTCGGGAACGACCGACACCAACTATCACCCCGTCGAGGTGTGGTCTACGCTGACGGCTTCAACGCCCGACCACATGGACGAGCAGTGGTATCACTTCTATTGCTCCATCTCTCGCTGCAACCGCGCCCTGGTCTCTCTGGCAGAGTATGGGGCCGACAAGCTGGGCGAGGAGACTGCCAGGATTCGTGAGGGCGAGGTGCGCTTCCTCCGCGCCCACTTCTACTTCAAGCTGGTACAGATGTGGTATCAGGTGCCTTGGGTGGACGAGGAGGTCTACAAGAACCACACCGAGGAGCAGACCCCGAACAACGAGTTCACCCACGAGGAGCTGATGGACAAGATTGTGGCCGACTTCAAGTTTGCCTACGACGTGCTGCCCGAGAAGCAGGCTCAGGCCGGACGCGCCAACAAGATTGCCGCTGCCGCCTATCTGGCCAAGTGCTACTTGACGATGGCCTGGGGCGATGGCTACGAGGCTAACACCGGCGTGGGCCACATCAAACAGGAGTACATGCAGGAGGTGGTCAAGTACACTGCTGTAGTACAGCAGTCGCAGTACGGATACCTCGAGGACTTCGGCGACATCTTCCTGCCCGAGTACAAGAATAGCAAGGAGAGCATCTTTGCCGTGCAGCACTCGGACTATCAGGACGACAACACCCTCTACGGACGCGCCAACTGGAGCAACATGCTCAACGGGTGCTGGGGCATCTGGAGTTGCGGATGGGACTTCCACAAGCCTACGCAGAACCTGGTCAACGCTTTCAAGACGAGGAACGGTCTGCCCATGTTCGACGACTACAACAAGGAGACGGCCTACCCCATCAACGGAATGCCTACGGCACAGAAGTGGGACCCGCGCCTTTTCCACACCGTCGGTATGCCTACCTTCCCCTACAAGTATGAGACTGACATCGTGATGACGAAGGACAACAGCCGCACGCCGAACACTTACGGCTACTACACGTCGCTGAAGGAAGTGCCGCAGCGCTCGAAGGGCGAGACGTTCGACAACCCGTGGCAGGCCTTTGCCATGAA
>CAMPCG010000239.1 GCA_946644025.1 uncultured Prevotellaceae bacterium
TCTCCGTGCGGCCCAGCCGGCCCTCAATGGTCTCCAGGTCCTTCAGCTGCAGCTCGGTGTCGATGATCTCCTTGTCGCGGATGGGGTCGATGGTGCCGTCCACATGCGTGATGTTGTCATCCTCGAAGCAGCGCAGCACGTGGATGATGGCGTCCGTCTCGCGGATATTGCCCAGAAACTTGTTGCCCAGGCCCTCGCCCTTCGACGCACCCTTCACCAGACCGGCGATGTCCACAATCTCGCACGTCGCAGGCACTATCCGTCCCGGGTGCACCAGCTCCGCCAGCCGCGTCAGACGCTCGTCGGGCACGGTGATGACGCCCACGTTGGGCTCGATGGTGCAGAACGGAAAATTCGCTGCCTGCGCCTTGGCGCTCGACAGACAGTTAAACAGTGTCGACTTGCCCACGTTGGGCAGTCCCACGATACCACATTTCAATGCCATAATCTTTTGGTGTATTCTTTAAATTGGCTGCAAAGTTACGCATTTTATTTTGAACCACCAACAATCGCCGCTAATTATTTATTTTCGGTCAACCTATAGAGTCAACTAACCGTGAGCCCCGTGACCTATTTCTTTTAGGAAACGCTTCAGATGACACCGTCTAAACCTATCGTTTGCAACGTCTAAACCTATCGTTTGCAACGTCTAAACCTATCGTTTGCAACGTCTAAACCTATCGTTTGCAACGTCTAAAGCTATCGTTTGCAACGTCTAAAGCTATCGTTTGCAACGTCATAACGGAAAAAGTTTGTATCACTCTCTCTTTTTCTGTAATCTACTCATATCCACTACCCTTTTCTGGTGCCCGCTTTGTTGGGGCGCGGCGTTAGTGGGCCTCGAGCCAGTTCTGCCCGAATCCGCTGTCGGCGACGAGGGGCACGGTCATGTCGAGGGCATGCTGCATCTCGCCGACGACGATGGCCTCTACCCTACCCTTCTCTTCGGGTACCACCGAGAAGTTCAGTTCGTCGTGCACCTGCAGGATCATCTTTGAGCGCAGACCCTCCTGTTGGAAGCGCCGGTGAATGCGTATCATGGCTACCTTGATGATGTCGGCTGCCGTGCCCTGGATGGGCGCGTTGATGGCGTTGCGCTCGGCAAAGCCGCGCACGGTGGCATTCTGCGAGTTGATGTCGGGCAGGTAGCGGCGACGCCCGAAGAGTGTGGTGACGTAGCCCTGTCGGCGTGCCTCCTCCTTGGCGCGCTCCATGTAGTCGTGCACCTGCGGGAAGGTCTCGAAGAAACCGTCGATGAGCTGCTTGGCCTCTTCGCGCGAAATGTCGAGGCGCTCGGCAAGTCCGAAGACGGTGATGCCGTAGATGATGCCGAAGTTGGCGCGCTTCGACTTGGTGCGCTCGTCGCGACTGACGTCCGTGATGTCTTTCTTATAGATGGTGGCGGCGGTGGCGGCGTGCAGGTCCTTGCCCTCGCTGAAGACGCTAATCATGTGCTCGTCGCCCGAGAGGTGGGCCATGACGCGCAGCTCTATCTGGCTGTAGTCTGCCGAAAAAAACAGACAACCAGGTTCGGCGATGAACGCCTTGCGTATCTCCTTACCGTCTTCGCCGCGCACGGGGATGTTCTGTAGGTTGGGGTCGCTCGACGACAGGCGTCCTGTGGCGGTGATGCACTGGTTGAACGACGTGTGGATGTGACCCGTGCGAGGGTTGATGAGGGTAGGGAGGTTGTCTACGTAGGTGGACAGCAGTTTCTTTAAGCCCCTGTATGCCAGTATGTCGGCCACAATCTCGTGCTTCCCTTGCAGCTGCGTCAGCACCTCCTCGCTGGTGACGTACTGTCCCGTCTTGGTCTTCTTTGGCTTGTCCACGATTTTCAGTTTGCCGAAGAGCATGTCGCCCACCTGCTTTGGCGACGAGATGTTGAAGCGCTCGCCAGCCAACTCGTAGATGCGCGCCTCTATGTCGTTCATGCGCGCTGTGAAATCTTTTGACGTCTCCTTCAGCGACTCTGTGTCGAGGCACACGCCCGCCAGCTCCATGTCGGCCAGTACGGGCATCAACGGCATCTCGATGTCGTAGAACAGGCGCTCGCAGTCGTGCTGTCGGAGCAGCGGCTCCAGCCGGTTCTTCAGCTGCAGCGTGATGTCGGCATCCTCGCAGGCGTACTCATAGACTGCCGATGGTGGCAGGTCGCGCATGGAGCGCTGGTTCTTGCCGCGCGGCCCGATGAGCTCGTCGATGTGTACTGTCTGGTAGTGCAGGTACACCTCGGCCATGTAGTCCATGTTGTGGCGCAGCTCGGGCTGGATGAGGTAGTGGGCTATCATGGTGTCCCACATGGGCGCTTGTAGCCGAATGTTATAGTTTCTTAAAACTTCTAAATCGTACTTCAGGTTCTGTCCGACCTTCACAATCTGGGGGTCTTCGTAGACGGATTTGAAGATATTAACAATCTGCAACGCTTCTTCACGATTAGCAGGAATAGGCACGTAAAACGCCTCGTGTTCGGCTACGGCGAAGCTCAAACCCACCAATTCGGCGTCGATAGCCGACGTTGAAGTGGTCTCGGTGTCTAGACTGAGAATTTCTTTTGTCCTAAAATAATCACATAGCTGGCGCATTTCGTCCTCATTATCAACGAGTTTGTAGTTGTGAGGCACCGTTTTAAGGCTCTCAAAACTCGAGATTTTTGACTCATCCCTACCGTCGGGAGCAAATTCTTCAAAGAGAGAGAGCTGTTGATTATCGGTTTTTGACTTCTTTTCTGTTTTTTTAAGAACTCGGTTTGTCAGCGACTTGAACTCCAGTTCGCTGAACAGTTTTGCCAGTTTTTCCTCATCGGGTGTCTTCAGAGTGAGGGCGTCGAGGTCGAGCTGTACTGGTACGTCGGTCTTGATGGTTGCGAGGAAGTACGACAGCCGGATGTCGTCGACGTGCTCTTCCACTTTTTTCTTCAACGCACCCTTCAGCTCGTCCGTCCGGTGGAGTAGGGCGTCGACGCTGCCGAAGTCGGCAATGAGTTTGGCGGCAGTCTTCTCGCCGACACCGGGACAGCCGGGGAAGTTGTCGGCTGAGTCACCCATCAGTGCCAGCAGGTCGATGACCTGGGGTGGGGTAGTGATGTTGTACTTCTGGCATACCTCCTGCGGACCCATCACCTCGTAGCCGCCACCGTGGCGCGGACGGTACATGCTGACGCGCTCGCCGACGAGCTGACCGTAGTCCTTGTCGGGGGTGAGCATGTAGGTCTGCAGGTTCTCGATCTGGCCAGCCTTCGTGGCCAGCGTGCCAATGACATCGTCTGCCTCGAAGCCGTCGACCTGCATCACTGGTATGCGATAAGCCTCGAGCAGCTCCTTGATGATGGGCACCGCCTTGCGGATGTCCTCGGGGGTTGCTTCGCGCTGGGCCTTGTAAGCGGGGTAAGCCTCACTGCGGAACGTCGGGCCGTGGGGATCGAAGGCTACGCCGATGTACTTCGGCTGCTCTTTTTCCAACACCTCCTGCAGGGTGTTGACGAAGCCCAGAACGGGGCTGGTGTTGACTCCTTTGGAGTTGACTCGCGGACTCTTGATAAATGCGTAGTACGACCGGTAAATGAGGGCGTAAGCATCGAGTAAAAACAGCTTTTCCATACAATTTTCCGAATTTTCGTGTAAAATTACTAAAAAATTTCCGTATACTCCAAATTTTTGCGTACTTTTGTATCAAATTTCGAGAAAATGGACCAAATATCTCAAATAACGCGCCCAATTCTGACCGAAATGGAGGCTTTTGCGGCGTCCTTCCGCGATGCGATGAGCCACCAGAACGGACTGCTCTCGCAAGCCCTTTCCCACATCCGCCAGCAGGGTGGGAAACGCATGCGCCCCATGCTCATTTTCCTCCTGGCGAAGAACTTCTCGGGGGTCACGGCTCATACCAATGATGCAGCCCTGGCCTTGGAGTTGCTGCACACGGCCTCGCTGGTGCACGACGACGTGGTGGACGAAAGCATGGAGCGCCGTGGTCAGTCGTCGGTCAATGCTGCCTATAATAATAAGGTGGCGGTGCTCGTTGGCGACTACATCCTGTCGATGGCGCTGCAGCACGTGTCGCTGACCGGCGATGCTCAGATTATGGCTATCATTGCGCGGCTGGGCGGCATGCTCTCGTCAGGCGAGATTCTTCAGCTGTCGAACATCCAGAGTCAGGAGGTGTCAGAGGAGGTCTACTACCAGGTCATCAGCCAGAAGACGGCGGCCTTGTTCGAGGCTTGTGCCCGCATAGGTGCGCTCACGTCAGGTGCGACAGCCGAGCAGATTGAGCGTGCCTCGCTCTTCGGCAAGCATATCGGCATGATTTTCCAGATTCGCGATGACATTTTTGATTATTTCGACTCGAAGGAGATAGGCAAGCCTACGGGCAACGACATGTTGGAGGGTAAGCTGACGCTGCCCGTCATTTACGCCTTGCAGCAGTGTCCCGACGAAGCGATGAACGCGCTGGCGATGAAGGTGAAGGCCGGTACGGTCACGAACGGTGAGATAGCACAGCTCATTGCATTCACGAAACAGCACGGGGGCATAGAATATGCCCGGCAGGTGATGGACGGCTTAGCCCGTAAGGCCCAGCTGTTTATCGATGAAAACGTAGAAAAAGCCGACATTCACGCTGCCCTGACCGCCTATCTCGACTACGTCATTCAGCGCCAAAAGTGAAAAAGCAGTGAATTCTTTTCACTGCTTTTTCACTCGGAATTCACTGCTTTTTTACTCGGAATTCACTGCTTTTTTACTCGGAATTCACTGCTTTTTTACTCGGAATACACTCGGAATTCACTTTATTAGAAGAACTTGACCTCCTTGCCGACGACTTCGCTCAGCAGCATGTTGGCCAGTCGGCTGGTGCCTAGGCGCAGCCACTTGTTGGTGAGCCACTTTTCGCCCAGTACCTCCTTCACGATGGTGTAATAGATGAGGGCGTCCATCACCGAGTTGAGGCCTCCGGCAGGCTTGAAACCAATCTGAATGCCGGTTTCATCGTAGTATTCCTTGATGG
>CAMPCG010000240.1 GCA_946644025.1 uncultured Prevotellaceae bacterium
ACGATAGTCGATACCGGGTGTCAGGCCGCCGAGGTTGACCTCGGGGTCGATGCCGTCGTAGCCCGTGATGGTGAGCAGGTTGTTGCAGGTGGCATAGAGCTGCAGGTTCTGTGCCCATCCGCCGAGGCGGTTGAAGGTGTAGCCCAGGGTGAGCGACGAGAGGCGCAGGTAGCTGCCGTTCTCGAGGTACTTGTCGCTGGGGATGTGGGCATTGGCGTCGGCCTGCCACTGCTTGTCGTTGACGACCTCTGCAAGGACGTTCTTACCGCCGGCGAGGTGTCCCTGGAAGCTGTAGTGTGCCTTGGTGGCGTTGAGGATCTTGTTGCCGAGGACGCCCTGGAAGAATGCGGTGAGGCTCCAGTTCTTGTAGTTCAGCGTGTTGTTCCATCCGTAGACCAGCTTGGGCTGTGCGTTGCCCACCTTAGTCTTGTCGCCGTAGAGGGGGTTGGTGGTCACCCAGTTGCCATTGGCATCCTGGTAGGTGTCGGCCTGGACCACCATGTCGCCGTTGTCGTCGGCAGCCTTGTGGGCGTCGAGGTCGTGGACGTAGAACACTGATGTGCCGTTCTGGCTGTATCCGGCGTGCTCGTATGTCCAGAATGTTCCGAGGGGCTCACCCTCCATGATGCGCTGCGTGTCGGCATTGCTCGAGATACCACCGATGTTGGGGTTGCCCTGATCGACATAGTCGACGCTGTAGGTAGAGTTGGAGAGCTTGTCGACGGTGTTCTTGTTGTGCGAGAGGTTGATGGTGGTCATCCACTGGAAGTCGCGGGTCTTGACGGGTGTGGCGTTCAGGGTGAACTCAACACCGCTGTTGGTGATGTCGCCCACGTTGGCACGGATCCAGTTCAGGGGATAGACGTTGGTGGAGACGGCATAGTTCCAAATGAGGTCGGAGGTCTTCTTGTTGTAGTACTCAATGCTACCATTGATACGACCACCGATGAAGGCGAAGTCGAGACCGACGTTGAGCATGGCAGTGCGCTCCCACTTCAGGTCGGGGTTGGCATTGTTCTGGGCCTCGATGCCGTACATGGTGTACTTGGTGCCGTCGGAGAGGATGTACTCGAAGGAGTTGCTGTTCAGGCCGTAGGTGGCAATGGCGTCGTAGGCACCGAAGCCCATGGCGTTACCGCTGACGCCGTAGCCCACGCGGAGCTTCAGCTGGTCGAAGATGTTCTGGTTCTTCATGAACTGCTCCTCGGTGATGTTCCAGGCGACGCTGGCCGAGGGGAAGGTACCCCAGCGGTGGTCCTTGCCGAAGACAGAGGAGCCGTCGCGGCGGATGGTGGCCTGTAGCATGTAGCGCGAGTTGAACGAGTAGTTGACACGTCCGTAGAACGAGATGTTGCGAATCTTGGTGCGCGACGAGCCCTGCACGTCGGTGATGCCGTTGATGTTGTTGGCATAGCGCAGGTTCCAGAATCCCGTCTCGTCGTTGTAGAAGTTGTTCACGGTGACGCCGAAGCCGTCGTTGTCCTTACGCTCCTCCCACGAGTAACCGGCCATGAGTCCCAGCTTGTGCAGCTTGGCGATGGTGACGTCGTAGTTGCCGTAGGTCTCGAAGGTCTGGTTGCTGCGGATGTAGGTGTCGCGGTGAGCGCGTCCGTCGTAGCCCTTGTCCATCTGCGTCTGGTGGGTCTGGTACCAACTGTAGGTGTTCTGACCGCTGTCGTACGAGTAGTTGGCGTGCCAGAGGAGTCCGTCGATAATCTTCAGCGAGCCCTTGGCGATGTACTGTATGCGTCGCCATTCGTTCTGGTTGTTGTCCTCGTAGATCATCGACAGGGGGTTGTAGTTGGCCGAGCCGATGTAGCTCTCGTACCAGGTGCCGTCGGCATTGCACACGGGGTTGGTGGGCGAGTAGTAGTTCATGGCGTCGAGCACGCTCTTACCGGCGTCGGAACCCGTCGAGCGGGCCATGGGCACACCCTTGAACTTGCCCTGCATGGCGTTCACGCCGACAGAGAGGTCGAGGCGGTCCTTCAGGATCTTGGTGGAGAGCAGCGTGCGGGCGTTGACGCGGTTCATGCCCGTGTTCTCAACGACGCCCTCGCGGTTCATATAGTTGATGGAGCCCATGTACTTGGTCTTCTGGTTACCGCCGGAGATGGAGACGTTGTGGTTGTGGGAGAAGCCGGTGCGCAGCACCTCGTCCTGCCAGTCGGTGTCGCCACCGCCGTCCTGCTCAGTGCCGATGAGGCCGCTCTGGCGCAGGTCGCTGGCCGAAGCCATGTCGAGGGTGCCCAGCACCTTGTCGAAGGCCACGTAGCCGTTGTACGAGACGTTGGTGCGGCCTTCCTGTCCCTTCTTGGTGGTGATGATGATGACGCCGTTGGCAGCCTTCGAACCGTAGATGGCGGTGGCGGAGGCGTCGCGCAGCACGTCGATAGACTCAATATCGTCGGGGGCAACCATCGAGATGTCGACACCGGGGATACCGTCGATGACGTAGTAGGGCTGCATGGCAGCGCCCTCGCGCAGCGACGAGGCACCACGCAGGGTGATGCTGGGAGTGCCCGAGGGGTCGCCCGTGGTGGTGACGGTCAGACCGGCCACCTTACCCTGCAGCATCGAGGCGGGGTCGGTGAAGACGCCCTTGTTCAGGTCGTCGCTCTTGACGGTGGTAATCGAGGAGGTGACGTCCTTGCGGCGCATGGTGCCGTAGCCGACGACGACGACCTCGTCGAGCAGCTGGTTGTCTTCCTTCAGTGTAACGCTCATGCCGTTCTGGGCACGTGCTGTCAGGCTGTTATAGCCAATGTAAGAGAATTCCAGGTTCGAGCCCTGGGGAACAGTGAGTGTGAACTGTCCGTTGACGTTAGTGGTGGTGCCATTGGTGGTACCTGCCTGTTTCACGCTCACGCCGACGAGGGCTTCGCCCTTCTGGTCGGTGACAGTGCCGGTGATGCGCTGCTGTGCCCAGGCTACGGTGGTCATCACCAGTAGCATGGCGAGCGTCAGCACGCGGCCAAAGTTCTGTTTTACGTTTCGCATAAATGATTTTGTTTGATTATTAAAAAAGTTGGTTATTTCATGCTATTGGCAGCTTTGTTGATGGCGTTTCTAAGGCGCTTCGTCGGGTTGGGGTCGTTGTCGGGCCACTTCACCTTGCCCTCGTAGGCTGCCAGCTGCTGGTTCACCTGCAGGCCCTCGACCTTCACGTTCTGTGCCTGCTCGATGTAGACGCCGTAGACGCGCCCAGTGACGAACTGGTCGTCGCGGCAGGGGCGCTTGTCGTAGATACCATTGGGGTACTGCGTGCGGCGGTGCAGGTCAAGGGTGACGTTGTTCAGGTAGATGTTGTTCACCTTGTCAGGCGTGTCGCCGCCTATGAAGCAGCCGTTCTCGCTGACGGCCTGGATGTTGTTGAACCAGATGTAGCTCACCTCGCCGCAGCGCCCGACGGTCTCGCCCTTGGGGAATCGCCAGTTGGCGTCCTTGTGGTTGCCGTTGGCACGGGGGTAGCTGGTGACGTAGATGGGCTCGGCCTTGCCCCACCAGACGTCGCTCCAGAGCTTGAGGTCCATCATGATGTTAGAGAAGCTGACGCGCGTCACCGTCCCCTCGTCGCGGTTCTGAATGCCCAGCCCTCGGTTGGAGTTGCGGATGATGCAGTTGTCTATCGAGACATTGTAGATGGAGTCCATGTTCTCAGAGCCAATCTTGATGGCACACGAGCGCGAGGCCATCACGCAGTTGCTCACCACGATGTCGTGGCACGACCCGTACTGGCGCCACTCACGACGGTTCTTCAGGCAGATGCAGTCGTCGCCGCTGGTGATGTTGCAGTTGGCGATGCGCACGTGCTTCGAGTGGTCCAGGTCGATGCCGTCGCCGTTGCGAATCTTCAGGTTGTTGAGCAGCTGTATGCCGTCGATGACGGCACCGTCGCAACCGATGAGGTGCACGGTCCAGTAGGCACCCTCGCGGATGGTGACGTCGCGCACCAGCACGTTGCGGCAGCCGATGAGCGTCAGCACGTGGGGACGCGGGTCGAACGTCGGGTCGGCCAGGGGTTTCAGCTCGTAGCTGTCGCTCAGTTCCATGCCCATAAACTTCACGCCGTTGCCGTGGATGGTACCCCGCCCGGTGATGCTCACGTTCTGTGCCTCGTTGGCCCACAGCCACAGCATGCCCTCGCCACGGTTGTCGCCAAAGGCACTCATCGTGTAAATACTTTCGTCAGGATTGGCAAGCAATGTGGCTGTCGCCTCTAAGTGGAGTTCAACGTCCGACTTCAGCTCAACAGGGCCACAGAGGAACGTGTGGTTACGGGGTAACAGCACGCGGCCGCCACCCTCTCGCGTACATTTATTAATAGCATCTTGCAGGGCTGCGGCATCGTCGGTGACACCATCGCCCAAGGCTCCGAAGTCCATCACGTTATAAACTGTCTGGCTATTGGCGGCCAGCATGAGGAACATCGCGAGAAACGTCAGAAAGACTTTTTTCATATCATTGACTGTCAGTCACATTGTTATTGAGGGGGCAAAGGTACACACTTTTTCGGAAAAACGAAAATTTTTCCTCAGTTTTTTCACTTCGCCCTCCCCGACAGACCATTTTTGCGGCTTTTTCTGCCCTTTTTTATTCTTTTTTTGCTTTTTCCTTGCAGGTTTCAGGAAAAATGCTTATCTTTGCACCCGTTCAGTGGAATGAGGGGCTTGACAAGAGCTCCTCATTTATTATTAGAGATGGCATCAATGATAACAAAAGAAGCAATTAAGAATCGAGTGGAAGAGTGGCTCAAGAAAGGCGACTACTTCCTGGTAGACATTGTGATGGATGGCGACGACCGCATCGTCATCGAGATTGACCATGCCGACGGCGTGTGGATTGAAGACTGTGCAGAGTTGAGCCGATACTTGCAGGAGCAGCTGGGCGACGAGCTTGGCGACTTCGAACTTGAGGTAGGCTCGGCCGGCCTCGGTCAGCCGTTCAAGGTTGCACAGCAATACCTGAACCACGTGGGCGACCAAGTGGAGG
>CAMPCG010000241.1 GCA_946644025.1 uncultured Prevotellaceae bacterium
GCCTCGGACAAGTTTCTGGAGGTGGTCGAGCCGACCGACGTGCGGGCGCTGATGGGCCGTCTGCCTGGCCTGCGGCTTGTGGTCACCACGGGCGAGAAGGCTACCGAGACCGTCTGTGCGACGCTTGGCGTACTGTCGGTGCCGAAGGTGGGTGCATGGGTGCCTGTTCCCGGCGTCTACAACAACGACGGACGGCAGGCGGAGCTTTACCGTCTGCCGTCGTCGTCGCGTGCTTACCCCTTGGCTTTCGACAAGAAGGTAGCGGCCTATCGGCGTATGTTTGAATATGCTCAGGTGACGGACTGACAGGTTCTCGCGTCCTTACCAGCCAACGGGAATGACCACCGTCTTGAACCAGTCTTTCAGCCAGCCCTTATACTGATTTTGCGAGTCGGCCACAAGCACCAGCAGCTGACTGCCGTCGGCCAGTGTAGGACCGGCACACAGCCCCTCGTAGTTGGCAAAGCTGCGGGCGGTGAGGTTGATGCGCGTACGGAACTCGGCGAGCAGCCGCTTGTTGAGCAGTTCGCCGGGTTGCTGACTGGCGGGGTGAACCATGTATAGCTTGACGTGGACAAAGGAGCCGACGCCACTCGGCGTCTTGTGTACCTCACGCTCCAGCACGACTATCCGTCCGTCGTCCAGTGCTGCCAACGCGCTGACCCCTAACGTGGTGCTCCCCTTCCCGGTCGTCACGGCCGACGAGTCGGTCTGGTACCTGTATTGCTCGCGGGGCTGCAGGTCGTTGCCGAAGCTCTGGAGGCGGAGGGGGGTGGGTGTTGGGGGTTGGATGTCGGCGCGCAGCGGTTTCTCGGTGGTTGTCCAGAAACGGGCGGTGGCGGCATTGTAGGTCAGTGCCTCGAAACCGCTGTTGCTTTGGGCTGTGGCAAACACCTCAGGGATGTGCAACCGCCGTCCGGTCAGCCGTCCGTCCATGCCGTACTCCACGATCTGGCCGTCGGCCTCGCCGCTGACAAACAGCGTGTTCGACGAGGGTACGTAGCAGATGCCCTCCTCGTCGCGGTTGGGCTGGCCGCTGGTCATGAAGGTGTCGGCACGTAGCTCGACGATGTCGCCTGTCGTGCTGTCGGTGCGGATGGTCATCAGGTGGAAGCCCGCCGTAGGCGACTTATCGTCGACCACGGCATAACGGTCTCCGCCCATCCACGTGATGCCGCTGTAGTTGCCGGGAGGCACGGTGGCAGCAAAATGGCGCTGCCTGTTCAGCAGCGCCTGTTGTTGAGCCACAGCATGCATGACGACCGTCAGCAGCAATAGTGGTAGGGTGACCTTCCGCATGACTCCACGATTTTGCTTAGAAGTCGAGCTGGCAGCCCAGACCGATCACGCGGTTGGTACGCGTAAAGGTGTCGTTGACGCCCTGGGCGGGATAGTTCTTGCGGTTGTAGTCGGTGTAGTTGGTCTGGAAGTAGGCAGCGCTGACCTTCACGTGGTTGCTGACCTTATAGGTGACACCGGCACCGACGCTGTAGCTGTTGACCACAAACGACATGTCGTTCATGTACTCGTCGGTCAGTCCGTAGCGCGTCAGCTGGCCACCGGCCGAGATGTTGATGCGGTCGCTGACGTCCCAGTCGACACCGGCCAGATACTCGTTGGTGCCTTTCGACAGTTTGTCCTGGGCGTTGTTATACCAGTGGGCGTTCTTGTCGTAGTAGTGGTGGTAGCCCACGCTGAGGCGCAGGTCGGGGCGCACGCTCCACTGGGCACCCACGGTGAGCAGGGCGGGAGCATCCTCGTCGACCTCGGTACCGTCCTGGAACTTGTTGACGGCTTCAATCTCCATGGCCTTGTCCAGCGTAGAGTGGTTCGTCATCTTCATTTCCGTGTTGAACTCATACTTCATGGCGAAGTTGAAGTTGCCTACCTTGTAGTCCACACCGATAATCGGTGCAAAGCCGAAGCCCGTCTGGATGCTCATCAGGTTGACTCCCTGCGAGTACTTCTGCAGTGCCTCCAGCCGGTCGATGCCTGGCTGGGCCTGGGCGTAGATGGCCTGCAGCTGCTCCATGGTGTACATGCCCGCGGCAGTGGCTGCCTCGGCCTGGCCCAGCTGCTTGTTGATGCCGGCTATGTTGTCGTTGATAAAACGGTCGAAGTTGATGTAGTACATCTCGCCCTGAGCGTCCTTCAGCCCTACCTGGATGTTGTTCAGACGTGCCTTGTAGGACGCGTCGCCGTAGAGCATGCGCAGTCCGCCATAGACCGACCAGTGCTCGTTGATCTTGTAGGCAGCACCTAACTGGAAACCGAAGTAGTACTGGCGGCCACGCATGTAGGCATCGACGTCGTAGCCCTCGACACCCAGTCCGGCGGCGTTCAGCTGGCGGGCTATGTCGCCCACGGCGCTCTCGAAGGAGCCCAGTCCCTTGTCGTACTCGCAGACTCCGCCACCGCCGGGCATCGAGAAGTTAAACTGCACGCTCCAGTCGCCCTTGTTGTAGGCTGCCTGCACCGACGGTATCATGTAGGCGTTGGCTATGCCCTCGAAGGTCTTGGTGGTGCGGCCGTCGTTCTTCTTGCCAAGGGCAAACAGGGGGTTGGTCGTCGTGATGGTACGTGTCTGCCGGGCCATCTGCCAGTTGATGGCCAGATGGAAGCCCTCGGGCATGAAGGCCACGCCGGCCGGGTTGCTATACACACCGTCGAGGCCGATGGAGGCGTCGCGGGCGGGATTCTTCAGAAACTCTACGCTTTGGTTTGTGTTGGTGAGTATGCCGCCTGCTGTGGCGGTTACTGCTGTCATCGTGAAAACAATGAACGATAGTACAACTTTTTTCACTTTTTTAATGTTTAATCCGTTTCTTTTGACAAAAAATTTCCTAAAAACGGCTGCAAAGGTACTGTTATTGCACAAATCGGCCATAAAAGTGCAATAAATATTAACCAACATTAACATAAAACTCACCACTTACTGCACAAACTTGCCAAAGTGTGCAGAAATTTGCGTGTTGTCAAGACACCATTACTTCATGTAATAAATGAGAAATGAGAAATGGGGAATGAGAAATTTTAAATGAAAAATGAGAAATGTCCCGTGCCCCAGTATGTTGTCCAAGTCGTCCGTGAAGTCTGACACTCATCTAATGCTTAATTCTTAATGCATAATGCTTAATGACTTGTTGCACCCCAATATGTTGTCCGAGTTGTCCAAGTTGTCTGACAACAATTCGTTAAATTCGTGTAATTCGTTGTTTAATACCAATCCGTTGTAAAATAAAACCGTGTTACTCGTTGCTACTTCTTCTCTTCGGGATAGCTGACGCGCGTGTGGTAGATGGTCTTCAGCTTCTCGATGAGCACCGTCTTGGCATACTGGATGTCGCGGAACGTGATAGGACACTCGCGGAAGAAGCCGTCAGAGACCTGTGAGTCGATGATGCGCTCGACCAACTGGCGAATCGACTGCTCGGTGTAGTCGGGCAGCGAACGGGAGGCAGCCTCTACCGAGTCGGCCATCATCAGGCAGGCTTGCTCGCGCGTGAACGGGTTCGGGCCAGGATACGTGAACAGCAGGTCGTCGACTGGCTCGTCGGGATGTTCGTTCTTGTAGCGTATGTAGAAGAACTTCGCCTTGCCCAGTCCGTGGTGCGTAGCTATAAACTCGCGTATCACCTTGGGCAGGTTGTACTTGTCGGCCATCTTCAGTCCTTCGGTGACGTGGCTGATGATAATCTGGGCCGACTCGATGTCGGTCAGCGTCTCGTGCGGGTCTATGCCCGACTGGTTCTCGGTGAAGTAGATGGGGTTCGACAGCTTGCCGATGTCGTGGTACAGCGCTCCCGTTCTCACCAGTTGCGCCTTGGCACCTATCTTGTTGGCTATCTCGCCTGCCAGATTGGCCACCTGTATGGAGTGATTGAATGTGCCGGGAGCCACCTCGCTCATGCGGCGCAGCACCTCGTTGTTGGTGTTCGACAGTTCGATGAGCGTGATGTCGCTGGTGAATCCGAACGCCTTCTCGATGAGGTAGAGCAGCGGATAGGCAAAGAGCAGCGTGATGCCGTTGGCCAGCAGGTAGTTGTAGGTAGAGTAGTCTATCTGGGTCAGCGCGTCGGCACGCATCCAGTCGAAGGCCAGGTTGACGCCGATGGCTGCCAGCGTGACGACGATGGCCGTCTTGAAGAGCTGTGAGCGCTCCGACAGTTCACGCAGCGAGTTGATGGCTACCAGTCCGGCCACCGTCTCGATAACAATGAACTCGTAGGGGTGTTGCAGCATGGCGGCACAGATGAGCACCATGATGACGTGGCCCATGAAGGCCGTGCGGGAGTCCATGAACACGCGGATGAAGATGGGCACCATGGCGTAGGGCAGCAGGTAGACGTGGACAAGCATGTTGCGCATGAAAAGTGCCGTCAGCAAGGCAAAGATGACGATGAGCGCGTAGAGCATGGTGATGCTCCGCGGCCGTTCAAAGTAGTCTTTACGATAGAGGTTGAGGTATAGCGTGAAGCATACCATGAGGATGGTGACGTAGAGCACCTGTCCCACGATGCTGATGCGGTTCTGCGTGACGTCTTCGTTGCGCCGCTCGTTCTCACGCTTGTACGACTCGATGATGCGGTAGGTCTTTTCGGTCACTATCTCGCCTCGGCCGACTATCTTCTGGCCCTTCAGCACCACGCCGCTGGCCAGCGCAATGCCCGACAGCATGTCGTTCTTGCTGGCCTCGGAGCGCTCACGGTCGTACACCAGGTTGGGCACGATATAGTCGTTCAGGTTGCACTTCTGCAGGATGGCACGTTGCGGAGCCAGCTTGCTGTCAAGGAACAGCTGCTCGTAGGCAGTCTTGGGCGAATATACCTCCTGCAGCGAGACGCTGACGGCTTGCTTGCCGTCAACCAGACGTATCATCTTGGACGTGTCGGCAGCCAGCTGGGCGTATTCCTTCTGGTCGATGATGCCTTGCTGATAGAGGCTGCGCAGTCGGTTAGCTATAATAAAGAGG
>CAMPCG010000242.1 GCA_946644025.1 uncultured Prevotellaceae bacterium
AACGGGCACCGGGATTCTGCACCACATCCACATGCTGAATCTGGTCGGAACGAAGTCGAGAGAGTTCCTTCATGTCCTGCACCCGGCGCCCGTTGATATACACCTCGGCATCGCCGCGCCCGATAACTTTCACGCCGCCGTCGCGCTCTGCCTCTAAGGATGGAATCTTCGAGAGGGCATCGCTCACCGTCCCTGCCTTCTCCAGGACGGTTCCTGCTACCGTCGTTCGCATGGCATCGCCCTTGGCCCGAGTCTTAGGTATGCGACTTTTCACTACCACCTCGCTAAGTTGGTGCGTCTGGTTGTACCACAGTGCCGTGTCAGTTGATAAACTGTCGTTTTGAGCTAAAGCCACAGTGCTCATCATCGAAGTCAGTACCAATACCGCTTGGTTCCTGATACTGACGATAGTTCTTCTTTTCATAAACCTATTCTTTAAATGACGTGATTGATGTTCGATTGCGGTTGCAAAAATACGCAGGAATGGTTGTTCCTGCAAAATTCTGGGATATTCTGCAGGGAAATGGGACAAATGACAGGTGCGTGTGTGACAAATGGCACTATTTGTGACCAACGAAAGCAAAAAAATTCCGCTGTCCATGCTTCACTCTTCACTTTATTTTGTACCTTTGCACCCCGTAATGAATAAGTTAAGAAAAGAGACCTATCGCGTACGTGCCATCAGCGTGGGATTTGCCGTGCTCGCACTTGCCGTGTTCAAGCCCTTCGGACTTGAAACCTGGCAAGGGGAGGCTTACGCCCACTTGCTGGTGATATGGATCTTGGGCGTGGGCGTCTGCCTGCTGACGGAGGCTATCCTGCGATTCGTCGTCAGGATTCCCCGTTCGTTGGAGCAGGGTGCCTCTTACATCATCCGGCGTAACCTGTGGTTCCAGCTTATCAACACTCCGCTCGTGTCGCTGATGATCTGTCTCTATCGGCATTTCCTGCTTAGCGACCGCGTGCCCGCCAATAGCCTCTCATGGGGCAATTACTTAGAGACGCTCCTCATCCTCGCCTTCATCTCCTTCGCCATCGGCCTCTATTGGCGCTACAAGTTCCGCAGCCGTTTCCTTGCGGAAGAACTGGAAGAGGTGAAACTGCTGAACGAGCAACTGGAGGAGCTGCAGCACAATGCAGAACAGCGGGCAAAGGAAGCAGAATTGAAGATCAGCATATACAGGAAAAGCCAAGAGCCAACACCCGTCGAAGCAGCGACACCGTCCGTTGTCCCGCCAGTTTTTGAGACCATCACCCTGACAGGAACAACCAATGAAACGGTATCACTTCAAATCTCCAACCTACTTTATATAGAGGCTGTGGGGAATTACGTGAAGGTTTATCACCTGCACGATGGTAAGGTGCGCACAGACATGCTGCGTGCCACGTCGAAACAAATGGAGGACGACCTTCGTGCCTATCCGATGATTGTCCGCTGCCATCGCGCCTTCCTGGTCAACCTTGGTCAGGTAGAGCAAATCATCTCACGTTCCGGCTCCACCCATTTGCTCATCAAGCACTGCCACGAGTCGCTCCCCGTCTCGCGCAGCAACATGTCGCAGGTCAAGGCGGCAATCAAGCGAGCGTAGCAACAGCTCTTATTTGGCTGGCAAAGGAGCAGGCCCGTCGAGGGTGGGGGTGACGGGGATGATGCGGCCCTTGCGGTCGAAGGTCAGGCGGTCGATGCATACCTCGCGGTGGATGCCTGGCTCGCGGTTCACGAAATGCTTGTTGATGCGGTGATAGACGATGTACCACTCGTCCTTGCCGGGAATCTGGAGGATGGAGTTGTGGGCAGTGCCGTAGAGCTGGTCCTCGGGCTTCTGCTTGATCACCAGGTAGTTGCTCTCGTCGATGGTGATGGGCCCGAGGGGCGACTTCGCCGTACCGTAGCACACGTGGTAGTTGGGCGAGCCGGTGTCGTCGACGCTCCACAGGAAGTAATAGGTGCCCTTGCGCCAGAAGACGTATGCCCCCTCACGGAAAGCCCACGTCTGCAGGTTGCCGCCCTTGGGCGTGAGGTTGGTGATGGTCTCCTTCTTCACCGACATCATGTCGTCGTTCAGCTCAGCGCCGGCCATGAAGCCGTTGCCCCAGTATAGATAATACTTTCCGCTCTTGGGGTCTTTGAACACGTCGACATCGATGGCCTGTCCGCCACGCACGCCCTGAGGACGGTCGGCATCGGTGATGATGGGTGCACCCGAGTCCACGAAGGGTCCCGTCGGGCTGTCGCTCACGGCGACGCCAATCTCCTTGCGGTTCGACTGCGGGTTATGGGCAGAGAAGTAGAAGTAGTACTTACCCTTCTTTTCAATGATGGCAGGTGCCCAGGCATTGCCCGTGGCCCACTTCACCTGATCGCCCTTCACATCGAGCATCTTGCCCTCGTCAGTCCAGTCGATGAGGTTCTTCGACGAGAAGACGCTGAAGTCGTGCCCGCCCCAGCCAGGAGTGCCGTCGGTGGTCGAGTAGATATAGTACTTCTTCGTCTTCGAGGAGTAAAGCACCTCTGGATCGGCGTGGAATCCGCTCAGGATGGGCTGCTTGTAGGATGGGAAAGCCTGTAGCAGGCGTTCCTTCTCGGCCCGTGTGATGGGGATGATGGTGCCGTGGCGGGGTGTGAACTTGCCCTTGGTCTCGGTGTTCTGCACGAACTGGAACGATTTCAGGTCCTCCGAGCGGCAGAACTGGTAGTGGCCGCTGCCGTAGCAGTCGTACATGATGATCCACGACTTGCCGTCGATGGCCTTGCAGACGCCGACGCCCTCTACTGCCTCCTTCGTCTGCTCCACGTTGCCGTCCAGCATCTGCCACTTGTCGGTCAGCTGCTTGGCCACGGCCTGATAGATGCCCCTGCCCGACTCCTGCTTGTAGAAGAGGTGATAGAGCTGGTCGGCCTCGTTGTAGACGATGTCGCCGTCGATCGTGGCGTTGCCGGCATCGAAGAGCCACTTAGGCTCGCCCTCTAGGTCGGTGAAGTCCTTGTTGGCATACTGGTAGTAGATTTTGTCGTACGAACCCGGGTCGCTGGTGCGCAGCGAGTAGAACACCATGTACTTGCCGGCCTGGTGGTCGTAGATGGTCTCCGGCGCCCACACGCGTATCACGTTCTTCCACGTCTTCGTGTAGCGTGTGGGGAAGTTCACGGTCGAGTGCTGCCAGTGGATCAGGTCGGTCGACTTCAGCAGCACCATGCCTCGGTTGCTCGACCATCCCAGGGCAGAGCGCATGTCGGTGGCCACCATATAGAACGTCTTGCCGTCCTCGCAGCGCAGGATGTGCGGGTCGCGCACGCACTGTGTCAGGGCGATGGTGTCGCTCTCGATGACGGGCATGCCGTCGTTCAGCGGCGTGTAGTTATAGCCATCGTCGCTCAGCGCATAGCATATCTGCTCGTCCTTGGGGTCGTTGCTGTTAAAATAGGTGAACAGGTAGGCCACCATCTCGTTGGGGTCCTTTGGCTCTTCGGTAGCAGCCTTCTTGTTGTCGGCCAGGGCAGGGCAGGCACAGGCGGCAACAATCAGCGTCGTCAGTAGTTTTCTTGTATTCATCTTTTTTTGTAATGTGTTAGGTGAGTACTGTCGTTTCTTGTCGACAAAGGTACGAAAAAGAATGCGAAACACCAAACAATTCGTAAGATTCTTGCAAAAAAAGTGGACGAATCGTTTGGCGGTTCACCCTTTTTGTAGTAACTTTGTGGCGGAATTACAACATGATACATCTAAAAGACGTCAACAAGACATACTACGGTGCACAGCCGCTGCACGTGCTGAAGGGCATCACCCTCGACATTGCAGAGGGTGAGTTTGTGTCGATTATGGGCGCATCGGGCTCGGGCAAGTCTACGCTGCTCAACATCCTGGGCATACTGGATAACTACGACTCCGGACTCTACGAGCTGGCAGGCACGCGCATCTGGAACCTCACGGAGCGGCGCGCCGCCGAGTACCGCAACAGAATGATTGGCTTCATCTTCCAGTCGTTCAACCTCATCAGCTTCAAGACCGCCGTGGAGAACGTGGAGCTGCCGCTGTTCTACCAGGGCGTTGCCCGGCGCAAGCGCCACCAGATGGCCATGGAGTACCTGGAGCGTCTGGGTCTGAAGGACTGGGCCACCCACTACCCCAACGAGCTGAGCGGCGGCCAGAAGCAGCGCGTGGCCATAGCGCGGGCGCTCATCACGCGTCCGCAGATCATCCTGGCCGACGAGCCTACAGGTGCCCTCGACTCGAAGACCTCGGTAGAGGTGATGCAACTGCTGAAGCAGCTCAATGCCGAGGAGCACATCACCCAGATTATCGTCACCCACGACCCGGCGGTGGCAGAGAAGACCAACAGGATTATCAGGATCAAGGATGGAGTTATTGAATGAAATATGGCGTTCGGCCAAGCGCAACAAACTGCGCATGGGGCTCACCGGCTTCGCCGTGGCATGGGGCATTTTTATGCTTATCGTGCTGCTCGGCGCTGGCAACGGCCTCATCAACGCGCAGATGAAGCAGGCCAACCGCTTCCTGTCGAACTCGATGATGGTCTTCGGCGGACGCACGTCGAAGCCCTACCAGGGTCTGCAGGAGGGGCGCTACATCGGGCTGAAAGACCGCGACATCCGGGCCACAGCCAACGACTTCCCCACGACGGTGGACGACGTGGGTGCCGTGCTGTCGCAGTACGGCCAGACCATTGCCTACGGCCAGCAGTACATCACAGGCTCGCTGACGGGCGTCTACCCCAACCACTTCGACATTGAGAAGACCGAGATGGTCTGCGGCCGCTTCATCAACGAGATTGACATGAAGGAACAGCGCAAGGTCATCGTGCTGGGCAACAACCAGGCCCGCGAGCTGCTCAACGCTCAACCCTCAACGCTTCACTCTCAAACCTCAACCCTCAACCCTCAACCCTCAACGCTCAACTCTCAACCCTCAACGCTCAACTCTCAACTCTCAGCCCTCG
>CAMPCG010000243.1 GCA_946644025.1 uncultured Prevotellaceae bacterium
CTGCGCATTGTTTTTTACGTTGTATGCTCATGTTCGTACTTTTTAAAGTAGACTCTTAAATAAATTTCAGGAATCTTAATATCCAATCTCGATGTCTTTTATTCTTCTGCTGATGTTGGTCGTAGGCTTGGTGAACACCAGGAAGGGCCGTCCGCCAATCTTCACCACCTCGAAGTTGAAGTCGTCCAGTTCGTATTCGTCGCCCTGGTAGGCCACGAGCCGCTGGTGGGGCAGCAGCTTTGACGTGTCCTCCTTGTCGAGGATGAAGTTGACGCTCCTTACGGGCCTGTCGTCGGCCATGCGCCACAGGAAGAGGCTCTCGTTGCGGTCCAGCCCGTAGGCGTCGTAGGCCGTGCTGTCGTTCTCAATGCGCTCGACCACGTCCTCGGGCAGGAACGTGAGCCGCTCCTTGCCGTAGAGGCGGGCAGCGCAGCGCATGTTGATGTCGTTGGCGTCGAAGCCCATGTAGGAGCAGTAGAACCCGAAGTCGAACGACCTGTTCGCATAGTGCTCGCGCAGCCAGTCCGTCAGCTTGTTAGCTCCCCACTGGGGTGTGCGCACGGCTATCAGCTCCCGGCCGGGCTCCTTCATCTGCCGCTCTGCCAGTTGCCAGTTCTCGGCGTTCTCTGCCCTCACCATGTAGGCCGGCAGATAGGCCAGAAGCAGGACGGCACAGCAGCCGACCGCCATCCACCGCTTGGCCCGCGGCGTCAGCGTCTTCTTGAGCAGGGCTAAGAGCAGGAGCATGGCCATGAAGTCGGCATAGAAGGCCACGCGCTCCAGCGTCGTGCCGCAGAGCAGCGTGATGGCCAGCGCCGCCGCCAGGACAATGTATTCGTAGCGGTGCTCCTTAACGTGGGTCCACAACAGGGAGCCAGGCTTCTCCGCCGCCTCTATCTGTGCTATCTGTGCAATCTGTGTGCCCTTCTCTTCCGCCGCCTCTATCTGTGCCATCTGTGCCATCTGTGTGAGATATTCCCCCTTTCTCCGTGATTTCCACGAGATTCCCGTCACCAGCAGGGCGACGGCCAGCAACCACGTCACGCGCACGTTGCTCACCGCGTTCACTGCTCCGTTCACCAGCCGGGTCGTCAGGCTCATGCCCTCGGCGGCGCGGTTCCAGATGCCCGGCGACAGCAGGCAGAGTGCCGTCCCTGCCATGAACAGGAGCATACAGGCCGTTGTCAGTCTCTTTTCGCGCAGGTCTTTACGGTGAGCCATCAACCATGCGGCGAAGGCCAGGCTCACCGGCAGCGACATCGCCTCGTGGGTCCAGCCTGCTGCCAGGGCCAGCAGGAGCAGTCCGACTATGAGGGCATTGTGGGTTTTATGGGCATTGTGGGTTTTATGGGCATTGTGGGTTTTATGGGTTTGTGGGGGGAGAGCCTCAGGCATAGCGTTCTTTGTGAGCCCCGTCACCAGCGCCATCACCGCCACTGTCGGCCAGAGGTAGTTGAGCGCCCCCAGGCCCCAGAGCATCGTCGTGCGGAAACCGCTGAACACGATGAAGAGCAGCGCCGTAGACAGCACGGCGGCCCACAGCCGGTCAGCCCCTCTATCTGTGCAATCTGTGTTATCTGTGTGACATTCACCTGTGGCTTCTGTGCGATATTCCTTGCACGTCCATGTAGCGCACAGGTGTATGAGCAGCACGAAGAGCAGCGTGTCGAGCACCTGCATCACCACCGGCGGGGTGAACGCCAGCATGGCCTGAGCCAGCGCGTGGGGCACGAAGCGGCCGTTGACCGTCATGTAGTGGGTCCACTGCGAGCGCAGCAGGTCGCCCAGCGAGCCGATGGTCTCCACGGGGGCCGTGCCGTCAGTCTGCCAGACGAAGCGGTATATCATGTCGTCGCTCAGCGTCGGCACGTCCATCAGGTTGAGCCACAACATGCCGAAGCCTACGGCCATGAGCAGCAGCCGGTAGGCATCGCCCTCGCGGCTGCGGCGCGTCAGGGCGAAGCGCACCATCAGGTAGTTCACCGGCACGGCCACCGCATAGACAGGCAGCGGCGCCAGCGTCTTGCTCACGCCCAGCCATATAAACAGGCCCAGGAGCACCATCTGGATGAAGTAGTTGGCGGCATGGCTCAGGGCGAAGCTCACGAAGCGCTGCACCGACGCACCCACGCGGAAGGTGAACCTGGACGAGAGCACGTAGTTGCACAGGAAGCTCACCACGTAGCCCACGGTGAACGCCGCATAGTGGCTCATCAGAGGGAGAAGCACGCAGTAGACGGCATAGTGGATGGCCGTGGCCACCAGGCCCACCATCACGAACCGACTCATCTCTTTCAGGCGCTCTCTCTCCATAACAGCTTGCAAAGTTAGGCATAATTCTCCTTTCCGCCAAATTTCCAGTCGTTTTTCGTCGATTATGGGCAAAAAAAGGCCTCCGCGATTTGGAGGCAAGACGCCGACGGCATTTTTACAAACGCCGTCGACGTTTATACAAACGCCGTCGACGTTTATACAAACGCCGTCGGCGTTTATACAAACACTGTCGGCGTTTGAAGATTGTCCCGGTCCTTTCCCCATTTGATGTACGTGCAACGACAGCCTTTCAACGGCTCTCTCCCGCCATCAGAACGGCTGAGGCCACACCGATTCCACCGATTTCACAGATTGCGGGGCCGGGCGGAAATCCGTGAAATCCGTGAAATCCGTGTGACTTAATTCAATTGTTTTTGACCGCTTCACCTCCCTTGGGGAGTTAAATTCATAAAAAGTACAAAATAATTCGGCAATATTTCGCTATATGGTGATTTATGTATACCTTTGCACGGTATTTTTGACAAAATCGTATTTTATACTTAGATGTTTTTTTAAAGAAAAGATGAACGTAATTACTAAGACCCTTCAATTGGCCGATGGACGTACCATCACCATTGAAACCGGGAAAGTGGCAAAACAGACCGACGGGAGCGTCGTTCTCCGCATGAACAACACAGTATTGCTTGCCACTGTTTGTGCCGCAAAAGATGCAGTTCCCGGAACCGATTTCATGCCCCTGCAGGTAGACTATCGTGAACAGTACAGCGCTGCCGGCCGTTTCCCCGGCGGATTTACCAAGCGCGAAGGCAAGGCCTCGGACAATGAAATCCTCACGTCGCGCCTGGTGGACCGCGTGCTCCGTCCACTCTTCCCCAGTAACTATCACGCCGAAGTATTTGTCAACGTCATGCTCCTCTCTGCCGACGGGGTTGACCAGCCCGATGCGCTGGCCGGATTCGCCGCCTCGGCAGCACTGGCATGTTCAGATATACCCTTCGAGTGCCCCATCAGCGAAGTGCGTGTGGCACGTGTGAATGGCGAGTATGTCATCAACCCTACCTTCCAGCAGATGCGCGAGGCCGACATGGACATCATGGTCGGTGCATCGGCCGAGAACATCATGATGGTGGAGGGTGAGATGAAGGAGGTCTCAGAGCAGGACCTGCTCGGAGCCCTCAAGGCTGCCATGGAGGCCATCAAGCCTATGTGTCTGCTCCAGACCGAGCTCAGCAAGGAGCTGGGCACCGACGTCAAGCGCGAGTATTGCCACGAGGTGAATGATGATGACCTGCGCGCACGCATGAATAAAGAATTGTACCCGAAAGCCTACGAAATCACCAAGCAGGCTCTCGAGAAGCACGAGCGTGCCGAGGCCTTCGAGAAGATACTGGCCGACTTCAAGGAGCAGTTCTTCGCTGAGCGTGCCACCCAGCCCACAGAACCCACCCAACCCACAGACCCCACAGAGACTGCTATCTCCGACGAGGAGTACGACGCCATGATGGACCGCTACTACCAAGACGTGGAGCGCGACGCCATGCGCCGTTGCATCCTTGATGAGGGCATCCGCCTTGACGGCCGTAAGACCGATGAGATTCGTCCTATCTGGTGCGAGGTCAGCCCGCTGCCCATGCCTCACGGAAGTGCCATCTTCACGCGTGGAGAGACACAGGCACTGGGCACCTGCACACTGGGCACCAAGCTCGACGAGAAACTCGTGGACGACGTGCTGGAGCGCGGCTACATGCGCTTCCTGCTGCACTATAACTTCCCCCCGTTCTGCACCGGCGAGGCCAAGGCCCAGCGCGGCGTAGGTCGGCGCGAGATTGGCCACGGACACCTGGCATGGCGCGGTCTGAAGGGCCAGATACCCGAGGACTTCCCCTACACCGTGCGTCTGGTCAGCCAGATACTCGAGTCCAACGGCTCGTCGTCGATGGCCACCGTCTGCGCAGGAACCATGGCGCTGATGGATGCCGGCGTGCCCATGAAGAAGCCCGTCAGCGGTATTGCCATGGGACTCATCAAGAACCCCGGTGAAGACAAGTATGCCGTGCTCTCAGACATCCTCGGCGACGAGGACCACCTCGGCGACATGGACTTCAAGACCACCGGCACACGCGACGGACTGACCGCCACGCAGATGGACATCAAGTGCGACGGACTCTCCTTCGACATCCTGGAGAAGGCCCTCATGCAGGCCAAGGCCGGACGTGAGCACATCCTGAAGTGCATCACCGACACCATCGCCGAGCCGCGTCCGGAGTTCAAGCCCCAGGTGCCCCGCATCGTCCAGATCGAGATACCCAAGGAGTTCATCGGAGCCGTCATTGGCCCGGGCGGAAAGATTATCCAGCAGATGCAGGAGGATACCAACACCACCATCACCATCGACGAGACCGACGGCGTGGGCAAGGTGCAGGTATCGGGACCCGACAAGGAGTCCATCGAGAGCGCCATCGCCAAGATACGCGCCATCGTGGCCATTCCCGAGGTGGGCGAGGTGTACGACGGCATCGTGCGCAGCATCATGCCTTACGGATGCTTCGTCGAGATTATGCCTGGCAAGGACGGACTGCTCCACATCAGCGAGATTGACTGGCGCAGGCTGGAGACCGTCGAAGAGGCCGGCATCAAGGAGGGCGACCACATCCAGGTGAAGCTGCTCGAGATTGACC
>CAMPCG010000244.1 GCA_946644025.1 uncultured Prevotellaceae bacterium
CCTCGGGCAGCAGGTCGGCCTTGTAGCTGCGCCACTGCCAGTAGGCCGAGCGCAGCTCACCAAGGGCCACGGCGGCGTCGATGCTCTGGCGCCGCGCCATGGCGATGCAGTCGTCGAGCGAGAGGCGCAATGAGGCCCCTGAGGGCAAGGCCCCCCCTACGGCCCCCGAGGGCAAGGCCCCCCCTACGGCCCCCGAGGGGGCTTCTATAGTATCTTGGGCCACTATCGGTTGTGCGGCCATTGCTAAGGCAATAAACGTAAACATTGCAACAGCTCCTCCCTTCGGGGAGGACAGGTGGGGGCTTCTTCTATTCATGGTGCAAGGCTTCTACGGGTCGTTTATACATGGCGAGGAACGTGGGCACCGACACGGCGAGGGTGACGACGGCGAGCAGGAGCAGGCACTGCACGACGCTGACGATGAGGAAGTGGGGCCAGAACCGCACCACCCAGTCTTGCTCGAGGCCGGAGCTGCCGTAGGCGTTGCCGTTGGAGAGCAGGTCCCAGTGGATGGCGAACTGGAACCAGACGAGACAGCCCACCAGGCAGGCCAGAACGGTGAGGACGGCCGCCTCGTCCCATATCTGCAGGAAGATGTCGCGGCGCTTGGCGCCGAAGCTGCGCATGATGCCGATGTCCTCGGTGCGCTTGCGTATCTGCAGCCAGAAGGTGCCCAGCGTGCCCAGCACGACGATGATGGCGAAGAGCACCAGGGGGACGGTGGCCAGCGTGGTGTAAATGGTGTAGTCATGGGCCACCTGATTGTCGTAGTGCTGCCGGTAGGTCTCAAGGTTGTTCAGCACGCAGACGCCGGCGCGGTAGTCGCTGGTCAGCGTCGGCGTGAGGCGCTTCACGAAGTCTTCAGCGTCGGCGTCGGGCTTCAGCCGCACCAGCAGCTTGCTGTAGGCGCTGGCACTGTTGTCGGGGTGGGGAAAGAAGACGACGTAGGGGTAGCGCTCGTTGGGGGCACCCTTCACGTCCTCCACCACGCCGGCAATGGTGTGGTAGCCCGCCACCTCGTGTACCATCTTGCCGTCAACATAGCGGGTGTCGGTCATTGCCACGCGCTTGCCCACCACCTGGTCGTGGCCAAAGAGCCTCTGCGCCACGCTGCGGGTGACGACGATGCCGTCGGGGGCTATCTGCCGTGACAGCGTCTCGGCATCGGGACTGCCCTCGATGGTGCGGAGGCCCTGCGTCTCGAAGAACCGTTCGTTCTGATAGTAGAAGAAATGCGAGAAGCCGATGGTGCGCGTGGTGTCGTCGGCCAGGGCCAGCGTGCGCCAGTTGTAGAAGTTGAGGTTGGCCCCGAGGTAGTCGGGCGTGAAGCAGACCGACGCCACCTCGGGCTGGCTGGCCAGTTTGTCGCGTATGACGTAGATGCCCCGGGTCTCCTCACTGGTGACGTAGTCTTCCGAGGTACTCTCGCTACGGACGACATCCATCTGGCCCACGCACAGATGGTCTTTCTCGAACTCGCCGGCCGGTATGCAGAGGTGGGTGGCGTAGAACGTGACGACGAGGAAGTCGACGACGAACCAACTGAGGCCGGCGATGAGGGCTATCTCAGCGAAGACCCAGCCGTTCTGCTTCTTGTGAGTCCACAGACTCTTCAGTATCATGCTCATCTTTTCTGATTTAGTGATTCAACAATAGGCTTGCGCAGCGACGACCAGGCGGGAATGAGGGCGGCCATAAGGTTGAGCACGGCGCAGCAGACGAAGGCAATAAGAAAGAGCGTCGGCGTGAAGAACATGTCGAGCTGTAGTGACACGCTGCCGACGGGGTCGTACTCACGTCCGAACATGGCGAGGAACACAGGTGATTCACGCATGGCGCTCATGAACAGCCACGAGAGCCCATAGCCCGCGATGCCGCCCAAGAGCGTCAGCACGAGGTTTTCGTGAATCACCTGCTGCAGCAGCCACCGCCGCTTGGCGCCGAAGGCCTTGCGGATGCCCATCTCGGCACGGCGGGCCTCCATACGGTTAGACACCAGACCGCTCAGATTGATGGCGGGCAACAGCAGGAGCAGCAGCATGAGCAGGGCGGGATATTGCAGGTTGTGGAGCATGTCGCCCGTGGTCATGTCGTAGGAAGGGTCGAAATTGAGCGTCCGGGCCCAGTGCGGCTCGGCATCGATGTCGAAGGTATAGTCCTTGCCCGTCGCCTGCCGCAGCATCGAGAGATATTTTACGCGCAGCGGCTCCAGCTCGTCTTTCAGCATCTGGTAGGTGCAGCCCTCCTTCAGCAGCACCGTCACCTGCAGGCCGCCGGCATAGCTCACCTCGGAACTGCGCCAGTGTTCGCGGGAGTCGCCTACGGTGTAGGGCAGGTAGACATCGGCCGAGGACCACTCCAGCAGCGGACTGACCTCGCGCACCACTCCCACGACGCGGTAGGGCAGGAAGTTGAGCAGCAGCTGACGGCCCGCCACGTGCTCCGTCGTGCCGAACACGCGGCGGGCCAGCGCGTCGGTAATGACGACGCACTTCTCGGCGTGCTCGAGCTGCTCGTCGGTGTAGGGGCGGCCTTCGACGAAATGGAAGTCGTAGAGGCGGTAGAAGTTGGCGTCGGTGAACTTCACCGTCACCGGCACCTCTTGCTTGCCCACCTCCTGGCAGGCCGTAAAGCGAAAGACGTATTCGTTATTTATATTGGCACTGACCACCTCGGCACACTTCAGGCGGCTGAACATCTCCTCGACGGCCAGGGGCGAATAGCCTGAGTAGCCCACGAAGCTGTCGCCGTCCTTGAAGTTGCTCTTCACATACACCGTGCGGTCGCGGTGCTCCTCGGGGTAGATGTTGCTAATACGTATGTGCAGGATGAGCGCCACCACCATGGCCGAGGCGATGGCCACCGCCGTGCCCGCGATGTAGATGGCGGAGTAGAGCTTGTCTTCACGGATGAGGGCCACGGCATGGCGAAGGAGCAGAGAAATCTTTTCCATTTTTTCTTTATTGGGGGATTACACAATTCTATTCATGTCGCAGTGCTTCTACTGGTCGTTTATACATGGCAATGAAGGTAGGCACCAAGATGCCGAGGGTGACGATAGCGAGCAGGACGGCGTACTGGACGACGCAGACCACGAGGAAGTGCAGTCCGAAAATGCCCACCCAGTCGCCCTCGCGCAGGGACGTGGCACGGACGCCGCCGTCGGCCAGGCCGATGTTGAGGGCGAACTGCAGCCAAATGAGCTGCCCCAGGATGGAGGCTAAGAGCGTCAGCAGGGCGCCCTCGCCCCATATCATCCAGAAGATGTCGCTGCGCTTGGCGCCGAAGCTGCGCATGATGCCGATGTCCTCGGTGCGCTTGCGAATTTGCAGCCAGAAGGTGCCGAGGGTGCCCAGCACGACGTTCAGCGCGAAGAGCAGGCCGAGGGTCGAGAGGAGCGTGACGATGTTGGTCTGGTCTGAGAAATACGGGTTCTCGGCCTGGTGGCCGTCGTAAGTGTTCAGACTGGCGAAGGCGTAGGCGTCGGTCTTCATCTTGCCGCTGCGGGCAATGAACGCCGTGGCGTCGGCATCGGGCTTCAGGCGGATGAGCATCTTGGGCGTGTTGCCCGATAAGACACTGACGGGGAAGAAGGCCACGTAGAAGTGACGCTCGTGGGGGGCGGGCTTCACGTCCTCCACTACGCCGTAGACGGTGTGGCGCGTCACGATTTCTGTGCCGTCATCGTCAGTGCCCTCAACTTGTACCAATCTACGCCCTACAGCCTCGGCGGTGCCGAAGAGCTGGACGGCGAGGCTTCGGGTGATGACGACGCTGCCAATGGGAATGTCGCGGGAAAGGCTCTCGGCCGACGGACTGCCTGCGAGGGCGGTGATGCCCAACGTCTCGAAGTAGCACTGGCCGACGACGAACGTCTCGGTGTAGGATGAACAGGTGCGGGTGGTGTCGGCCTCAGGCGCCAAAGGGTGAGGGTACCATAACGCCTGTCCGTCGCCTACGAAGCCGTGCGTAAGGCATACTGACTGCACCTCGGGCAGCGAGCGCACTTCGTCGCGGAAGTCGAAGAGGGGGGCCAGCAAATCAGCCCCGCCCTCTCCCGCGGCGGGGCTGGAGAGAGGGGTAATTCTCCCCGTCTGCGCCACGAGCAGGTGTTCCTTCTCAAACTCGCCGTCGGCACGGCAGATATATTTGCCGTAGGTCCAGACGGTGATGTGGTCAATCAGATAGAAACTGAGCACGGCGATGAGGGCTATCTCGGCGAACACGAAGCTGTTCTGGCGGCGATGTGCCCAAAAGTTTTTGAACATTTGGTCCATATACATTATTTTATTGGAAGAGGTATGATGTGGCTGCGATAAGACCGCAACGCGGTCTCCGCTCAGTAACCGCAGTGTCCGAAGGACCTGCGGAAACCGTGGACGGTGAGAAGCACTCTGAAGGAGTGCCCCATCCGCCGGTAGAGATTGCCGATTTGAGCGGCGACCCCTTCAGGGTCGATGAGCCTATGGTCTGTATCATCCGGGGGTGCTCGCTACGCTCGTACCCTCGGTTATTGTGCGACGACGCTTTCAGCGTCATGGCAGCCATGTCTCTTTTCCCGTTCATCTCTTCTGGTTCAACGATTCTACGATAGGTTTGCGGAGCGAGTGCCTGGCGGGCAGCAATGCGGCCATGAGGTTGAGCAGCACGCAGCAGAGGAAGACGATGAGGAAGAGCGTCGGCGTGAAGAACATCTGCAGCTGGAGGCCCGTGTCCGTCACGTTCTGGTCGCGCGAGACGAACAAGTCCAAGAAAAGCTGGCTGTTGCTGATGGCCGTTACGAAGAGCGCCGACAGCAGCCAGCCTACAATGCCGCCGAGGAGCGTCAGCAGGAGGTTCTCGCTAATGACCTGGCGGAGCAGCGTGCGCCGCTTGGCACCGTAGGCCTTGCGGATACCCATCTCGGCGCGGCGGGCCTCCATGCGGTTGCTGACCAGACCGCTCAGGTTGA